>JAISMQ010000300.1 GCA_031276685.1 Treponema sp.
TCCCGCCGCCAGCGCGTAAAAAACTTCCTCGTTTACTTCGATTTTGGGCATTGTTCTCTCCAGGGGATAGCTTTGCGCGGCCCGCTGTTTGCCGCGCTTCGCGTATGGTAGAACAGATCACCCGTTTTCTCAAGGGCGGCTCAATAGCCGTCGGACATGGCGCGGTTAAGGTCCCGCTGGCAGAGTTCCTGGTAGACGAAACTGCGGTTCTTGAGTTTGTCTTTAATCTGCTGGGAAAAGGGCATAAAACGCCAGAAGATGCCCCGGACTTCCTTGTCCAGTTTCTGGGTGCCTTCGCTTTCCTTGGTCATCCACTGGATGTAGTCCTGGACAAAGAAATCTTTGATGTTCCCCTTGAACTTCATCTTCTGGAACCACTGGTAGTAGTTGCCGGTAAGGCCCTCTTCCATCCAGTAGTAGGATGCCTTTTCCTTTGCCACCTGCCAGCGCAGGTCCCCTATGGCGGAAAGGATGGCGATGTGGAGATTCTTGGGGTACATGGGGATGGCGATCCGGCCCCGGCTCGTGGCCCGGTTGTGCCGGGAAAACGGTTCCCAGCAGAACCCGGTGTCCCCGTAGGAGGGGAGCAGGATCACATAGGGCACAATACGGTTGTTCCTGTTTTTGTAGACCCGGTAGAAACATTCGGTATCTATGCTCTCGATAGCGGCCATAACGGAGATGACGTTCTCCCGGAATCCGGTACCGTTGGGGCCGCAGTGGAAGTACTCGCTGGTCAGGACGGGGAAGTGGTTGCCCTGGCGGCCCACGGTCATCTTGACCATCTGCCGGACGGTCTCAAACTCGGTACTGAGCGCCCCGGTATCCACGGCCTCGGCGCCCCCCTCCTCCGCTATCTTCCCCTGAATGGTCTTTACGTCCTCTTCCGCCTGCTGGCAGTCCCGCAGACAGGACTCCAGTTCCCGGTCCGCCTTGAGCAGCCCCTTAAGGATCTCCTGCAGGTCGGCAACGGCCCTTTTTTGGCTTTCGCTGTAGACGGCGTGGGCGTCGAGCCGGCCGGCCGGGGAGCCGCGATCCAGGATAATCTCCACGCGGTCCTGCAGGTGGCGCTCCAGGTTCCGCCGTTCGCCGTCCTTTACCTTGAGCATCCCCACATTCCCCTCCAGCTTGCCCTGGGCCTTTTCCAGAAGCTGCTGGAACCGGGCGGAGGTGTTGTTCCGGGACACCTGTACTTCGTCGGTGGCGGAAGGCTGGATCTTGCCGGTCCCCACGTTTTTAAGCCACTCGTCCACGTAGTAGACCGGCTGCCCCAGCTCGTCTTCCACGATCAGCGAGGAAAAGAAGCCGCGGGTCTCCGGGTTAAGGAACACGGGGTGGAGAATCCCAAAGCGGAGCAAAAAACGTTTGGCCGGGGGAAGCTTCCCCGCGCACTTCTTGGCCATGCCGCCCAGGAAGTCCCAAAAGGCCGTAATAAACTGCTGGCGGAAGACGCTGCGGTCCTTGGGGTCTTTGCAGTTCAGGTACTTCTGCATAAGGCCGTGAACCCGGGTGGCGCTGTCCCCTTCCCCGGACAGGGCGATTTTGTAGTAGTTGGGGTCCGCGAAAAAGGCATGGGGGGTTTCTTCGAATTTTTTGGCGACTTCCGGAAAACCGCCCCCTACATCCGGCGTTTCGTCGGGGACTCCGGCGCTGGGTTCCGCCTCGACAGGCGGCGCAGTGTCCGGCGCGCCGCCCGTGCCGAAAATGCTGGAAAAATCCGGCGGCGGGGCCGGGGCCTCCCTGGAACCGCCGGTCCCCAGCAAAGCCGCTAATTCCGGATCTATCCCGTCCTGACCCACGTTACCTGCCATTTTTATTTACCTTTCCCCCGGGAACCTGTTGCCGCAGGGGTTTTTATGGTTTTTCGTTGAAAAAGCCATAAAAACCCCGGTTATCGGGCTGTCTGGCTCCCCGTAAACTCTAAATTTATTACCGGGCGCTGTCAATGAAGCCTGAAACCGGGCCTGGCCGTGTTCTATTCCACCTTGAACTTGGTTACCGCCTCCACCAGCGTGTTGATGTACTCCCGGTTCAGCAGGGATATTTCGTTTACGCGGTTCACCGCCGCGCTGATCTCGTCGGCCCCGGCGGCCATTTCGTGCATCCCGTTGGAGATCTCCAGGGTCACTTTTTCCAGATTCCGGCTCTCCGTTATTACCTGCTGGCTCCCCTCGCCCATCTCCACAGAACCCTGTTTTACGTTGTGGGTCACATCGTTAAGCCGGGCCACGGCTTCCAGAATCTGCTTGCTCCCCTGGCCCTGCTCTTCCATGGCCGTCCGGATGCTCGCCTCCTGTTCCGAAACGGTCCGTACCGAATCGTCAATGGCCTGAAACTTCTCCAGCACCGTGTTAGCAGACCGGGTGATCTTGTCGATAGCAGCCTTGATCTTCTTGAGCACGTCCCCGATGGTCTTTGACTGCCCGCCGGCATTTTCGGCCAGTTTGCGGATCTCGTCGGCCACCACGGCGAAGCCCTTCCCCGCCTCCCCCGCGTGGGCCGCCTCGATAGCCGCGTTCATCGCAAGCAGGTTGGTCTGCGCCGCAATCGTCTGGATTACCGCGTTGATCTGCATAAGCCCTTCGGATTCGCGGGCGATTTCCTGAATATCGGTGGACACGGTCCCCAGCCCCGAACGGCCCGTTTCCGAGGCGGCGGTAAGCTCGTCCACGTTTTTCGTGTTTTTTACCAGCGTTGCCGTAACGCCCTGGATGTTGGCCAGCATCTCCTCTATGGCGCCGGAAGACTGGGACACGCTTTCCGTCTGGTTTTCTACCTGGACGTTCAGTTTGTCGATATTCTGCGACAACTGCTCCATAGTGGCGGCAGTTTCGGTAACCCCGGCGCTTTGGTTGATCACGCGGGTCTGGGCCTCCCGGATAGTCCCGGTTATCTGGGTAATTGCCGAGGCGGTTTCGATCATGTTCTCCGCCAGGTCGTTCCCCACGTTGAAAAGCTTTACGCTCTGTTCTTTGATGGTAAGGACAAGGCCCCTGATCTGATCCAGCGCCCGGTTGAAGCAGGCGGACATAATGCCGATCTCGTCCGGCTTGCGGATCGCTATCCTCGTGGTCAGGTCCCCTTCCCCTTCGGAAATTTCCCTAAGGATGGCGGTAACTTCGGCGATGCGGGGGAAGATCATCCGCAGGAAGAACACCACAAACAGGACCCCGGCGGCAACCAGCGCCAGGACCAGGACGATCTGGCGGATAATCACCTGCCGCAGCCCCGTAAAGAGCTGCCCCGCCTCAAAATCGCAGCCGATAAGCCCCACCATGTCCCCGCGGGAGTTCAGTATCGGGCCGTACACCGACACAAGCCAGCCCCAGTCCCCCTGTAACATGAGCGGCCCGGCCTGGATCGCCTTGGTCTCCCAGGTCTTGGGGAAGGCCGCGTCGTAATCGCCGACATCTTCCTCCGTGCCCAGAGGGGAGAATTCATCCTCGTCTTCCGGGGGGGCGCTGCCGTCTATGATGAAGCGGTATGTCGGCCCCCCCACCGGGGCCATGGTGTACAGGTAAAGGGCGGCGGTGCTTTCCTTCAGCTCCAGCAGCCGCTGCCGGGTTTCCTCGTAAAACGGGTCGTCCCCGTCCAGGGAATTCGCCAACTGTTCAAAACGGTCGCCGTCAATAATCGCCTGGGCCCGCTGGATGACGATCACGCCCTGTTCCGCGAAGATCGAGGAGGTGATGGCAATGGTCTCCCCAATGTTCAGCGCGGTTGTCAGGACCAGCAGGACAACCACAAACGCGATAAAAAACAGGAAAAAACGGGCTTTAAGGGAACGGGACAAGGGCAGCTTGCCGCGCTTGCCCAAAACCGTATCCAACAGATCCGCCGGGACGCCCGTGTTCGGCGGTCCCGGGACGGGGGGTGAACCGGAGTTATGGATCGACATGGCGATCATACTACCTGAAAACCGTGCTAAATTTCCACCTGTTTTGCAGTTTTTTTACATTTTTGGTAGTTTCCGCCCGCAGATTTTACAGCGAATCGAATATCCGCCGCAGGCCCCGGTAACTGGCGGCAATGCCGTCGGAGTGGCTGCTGTGGTACTCCTCCTGCTCAACGATCCAGGGGCAGCGGTCCGGGGGGCAGAGCTTCGCGATAGCCGCAAAATCTATCCTCCCCTCCCCCACGTAGACATTTTCCTTCCCTGTTTTGGCAAGTTCCTTGGCGTGGACGGCGCAGATCCGGCCGGCCAGGGGTTCCAGGTATTCAAGGGGGTCTACGCCGCCCACGGCTATCCAGAACAGGTCCGGCTGTAATTTTACCGTCGGCGCGTTTTCCAGGATAATGTCCAGGGCGTACTTGCCGCCATATTTGACAAACTCGTGGGAATGGTTGTGATAGCCGACGCAGAGCCCCTCTTTGGCGGCCTTTTGGGCGCATTCCTCAAGGAACCGGGCCTCTTTGGCAAAACCCTCCGCGCTGTCGGCCCCGATGCCGGGACAGACCAGGAGCCTGTAGCCCAGGGTTTTGGCGTAGGCGATCTCCTCGTCCAGGGCCTCTTTAAGCCGGGCAAGCCCCGCGTGGGTGCTTACGGCTTTGAGCCCGCAGCGGTCCAGCAGGGCTTTCACCTGGCCGGGCTGTTCCCAAAGTATCCGGCAAATTCCACCCCCTGGTACCCGGACTTGCGGGCAAGTTCCAGGGCCCCGGCGAAGTTCTCCCCCGCCTCTTCTTTGATCGAGTAGAGCTGCAGCGAAATATCCATAAAATCCCTCCATTGTTCTTCATTCGGCTTGGCGCTTCAAGAATAATCCGGTTTCCCCCGGCTGCCAAGTTCCCGGCGGCCCGGGCCAGCGCATATACCGTCGTGGTATTGTCGTAGGCGCTTAAAACAGGGGGGCAAAACGCCTGTACCGGCCACGCTTGCTTTGCGCCAGTGGTTCCCGCCGCTTCCTGCGGTTCAAATGGCGCAAAGCTTCAGTCAAGTGTCCGCCACAGGCGTTTTGCCCCTCTGTCTCTAACGCCTGCCACAATCCACATAGCCAGTATGCGCTGGCCCAGCGCTTGATAAGAGTGGGACACAAGCGGAAAGTGAAACATCGCTATGAAGGTGTAAAACGGCCTTGATTTTATGTATACGAGGCCCGGGCCAGCGCATACAGTTGACAGAGACCCCGTTTCTCAGCATGTTTGAACTTATGCACAGCGGCCCTTTGCGCGTCAACACATCCATACCTGCGGAATACCGGGAAGCGGCGGAAAAACTGTTCCCGCCGGGGGGATTCCCCGCCGGCGAAGAGCCGGACAGGGCCAAAGCCTTCGCGAAAATTCTGGGCATAGAGGCCGATTACGCGCGCCTGCTCCCGCTCAACAAGGACAGCCGGGAGATGCACCACTTCCTGGCCCATTTTCAAAACAACCTGAACCTGCTGATCCAAAAAACCTGGGTAGAAAAGGCGGACGAGGACCGCAAGGCAAAGCTGGAAATACGGATCCCCCCCCTGGTCAAAGAGATCGAGCAGGGCGATTTTCAGCGGGCCCTCCGCGATTTCGGCGCCATACTCAAGGAGCTTGCCTACCTGTTCTTCGGCTCGCAAAGCACCGGGGAAGACTTTATCGAATACGCCCTGCGCATCGATATACAGATGGGCCTTTTCTGGTGGTACGGGGTGCAGTTAAACTGCCTGGCGGGCCCCGCCGGGGGGAACGGACAGGCGGCAAACAACGAAGATCTTTGGGCGGTTTTGCTGATCGGTATCTGCTACCTCACCAATTTTTAAGCCCGGCAATTCCGCGCTTCGGCGCGGCAGGCCGCCGGAGAGGAGTTACAATGGAAACCGCGAACGACGCCGGAACCGGCCACGGGGCAGGGGCGGATTTTATCAGCGAATTTATCAAAGAAGATCTGGCGCAGGGCCGCTATACCCGCGTCCACACCCGCTTCCCCCCGGAGCCCAACGGCTGGCTGCACATCGGGCACTGCAAGGCTTTCTACATCGATTTTACAATGGCCGAACGTTTCGGCGGCCTGTGCAACCTGCGTTTTGACGATACCAACCCGGAAAAAGAGGACATTTCCTATGTCAACGCTATTAAGCGGGATGTCCGGTGGATGGGCTACGACTGGGAGGACCGCGAATATTACGCATCGGATTACTACGAGTACCTCTACGAGCTGGCGGTAAAGATCATCAAAAAGGGCCGCGCCTACGTGGACGACCTGTCCGAAGACGAAATGAGCGAATACCGGGGCACGGCGGTGCAGGACAAGAACAACATCACGGTAACGCCCCCCGGCCGCAACAGCCCCTGGCGCGACCGGAGCGTGGAAGAAAACCTGGACCTGTTTGCCCGGATGCGGGCCGGGGAATTCCCCGACGGCGCCAAAACCCTGCGGGCCAAAATCGATATGGCAAGCCCCAACCTTCTGGAACGGGACCCCGTAATGTACCGGATCCGCCGGGAGCATCACTACCGCACGGGGAACGCCTGGTGCATCTACCCCATGTACGACTTCCAGCACCCCCTGTCCGATGCCAAAGAGGGGATCACCCATTCGCTGTGTTCCCTGGAGTACGAAATTCACCGGCCCCTCTACGACTGGTTTATCCGGGAGGCGGAAGTCTTCCCCAGCCGCCAGATCGAATTCGCCCGGCTTAACGTGACCCGCACGGTGATGAGCAAACGCTGGCTGCTCAGGCTGGTGCAGGAAAAGCGCGTTTCCGGCTGGGACGATCCCCGGCTCCCCACCATCGCGGGGCTGCGCCGGCGCGGCTACACCCCGGAGGCGATCCGGAGCTTCGTGTCCCAGGTGGGAATCGCCAAGACCGACAGCATGGTGGACATCGCCTTTCTGGAGTACTGCCTGCGGGAACACCTGAACAAGACAAGCCGCCGGGTTATGGCGGTACTGCGGCCGCTTAAGCTTATCATCGACAACTGGCCCGCCGGGAAGCTGGAAGAGCTGGAGGCGGTAAACAACCCGGAGGACGAAAGCGCCGGAAAGCGGCTGATCCTCTTTTCCGGGGAACTGTGGATCGAGCGGGAAGACTTTGAGGAAGTCCCGCCGCCCAAATACTTCCGCCTGTACCCCGGAAATTCGGTACGGCTCCGCTACGGCTACATCGTAACCTGTTCCGCCTGCGAAAAAAACGCCGCAGGGGAAATTACCGCAGTGCATTGCAGCTACGATCCGGACACCAGGGGGGGCAACGCCGCGGACAACAAGAAGGTAAAAAGCACGATCCACTGGGTCAGCGCCGCCCAGTCCGTAAGCCTGGAGGCGCGGCTTTACGACTACCTGTTTTCCGTCGAGCGGCCCATGGACCTGCCCCCCGGCGGGGACTTTGTAAACAACCTGAACCCCGCCTCGCTGGAAGTAATTTCCGGCGCCCGTGGCGAGCCCTGCCTTGCCCAGGCGGCGCCGGAAGAACGGTTCCAGTTCGAACGGCTGGGCTACTTTGTGCGGGACGCCCCGGTAATTACCGAAGGCATGGACACGGGCGGGGAATCCGGGAACGGGCGCCTGGTGTTCAACAGGACCGTGGGGCTTAGGGACACCTGGACAAAGCTGCGGGACAAGGCCAAACCCTGTTTTTAAGCGCCCCGGCGGAAATCACGCCCCGTTATACGCGCCGGCCCCCGTTTAAGGCTTTTTTTTTCCCGCCTGCCATGCTAAACTAACGATCAGTCGCACAAGGAGGACTTCATGGGCTGTCCCACGGCAAAAAAGCGCCTGTACCCCGCCGCCGGGCGCGCTATGATGAAATCCATAGCCCCCGCAATCGCGGTTCTGGCGCTGTTTTTTTTCGCCCCCGCAGCGGGGATCGGCGCTGCGGAGGAGTACTACCGGGAATCGATAGCCATCGACTGGGAAAACGACCAGTTCGACATGTACCGCTATACGGATTCTTACCTTAGGGAGTACGAGTACTACTTTATCGACTACACGATCAAGGAAAGCCCCGGACAATCGATCTGGAAATCCCAGATTATCACCATCATCTACGTGAACCCCGACTATGTGGCCATCCACGAAGTCCACAACTATTTTATGATCAGCCACTATTTTTCCCACGAAAAAATAGTCCACCACACCAGCCAGGAAGATTATTCCGCCAGCCCCTACCAAAAACCCGGGGGGGATCTGCAGTACGTGCGGCGTTTCAACGCCATGCTTGCCAAAGTACGGCTTATCCTGACCGGGGAAGACGGCGGGGAATACATCAGCGATGAAAAGCGGCAGCGGGACATCTACTACCTGGACGCCGCGCGGAGATTCATGTACTAGGAGCCTGTTGCGCTTGTGGATTTTATGTTCTGTCTTCTAAAAAGCGGGGCCCTGCGGCCTAAGCGCTTGAAAGAAAAGGCGGCGCCTTGGAAACGAACAGAGGGTTCTTTTCCCTCCTAAAGTACCTGTTGTCCGAGATACGGCAGTTCAAGGGCCGGATGGCCGTGTCCTGCCTGCTTGTAGTTACAAGTTCCGCAAGCTCCCTGGCGGCCGGGTTTTTTACGGGCCGTTACACCGATTACCTGATGACAGAGCAAAAGTTCCGGCCCTATCCCCTGTTCTACATGCTGCTTGCCGCGATTGGAATTTCAATTGCCGCGCAGGCCCTTAGCCGGTACCACTGGGGCCGGTTCTACCAGCAGATAGCCTTTATGCTCCGCGAAAAAACGGTCAAGAAGATCAATTCGGTGGATTACACGTGGATAGAGGCGCACCCGGCGGGCGATCTAACCGTGCGGCTCAACGATGATCTGAACCAACTGTTGAATTTTTACACGCAGATAAGAACCCAGGCCGCCTCTTTTTTTATCGGGTTCCTGGCGTTTGCCGGTATCTGGCATCTTAATTTTTTTCTGGCCCTGGGTTATGTAGTTTTTCCCAGCCTCATGCAGTTCGTTATCTATGCCTCATCGGGACGGCTTGAGCCGCAGTTCAAGAAACGCCAGGAGCTGTTCGGGGCGGCGGCGGGCTGTTCCCAGGACTTTCTGAACTCCGCCACAGACATAAAGGCCATGAACGCGGCGAAAATTTTTATACGCCGTTATGCGGCAAGAATCGCCGCCTATATTGGCCACGTGATCAGGCTGGACAGGGCAAGTGCCGGGAACGATACGATTCTGGAGGCTTTGGGGTTTTTTCAGAGTATTCTGATCCTCGCGCTGGGCGGCCTCCTGGTCTTCCGGGAAAACATATCCATTGGGGAACTGCTGACGGCGCAGTTGCTGTCCGTCCATATCGGCAGCGCCGTAAGGGGGCTCAACTTTTTCCAGTTGCGGATGAATCTGGCATCGGCCCTGCGCGTACTGGAACTATGGGAAGCGGACGATGTTGTAACCGGGGCCCATATACACAAGAACGATGATAACGCCGTGCGCCTGGGCCGTGTCGGTTTTTCGTACCCCCAAAGGCCCGGCGCAGAGGTTCTGCACGACATCAACTTTGCCGTAAAGCGGGGCCAGAAGGCGGCGCTGGTCGGGCCAAGCGGCGGCGGTAAATCCACCATCGTCAAACTGATCGCGGGCTTCTACAGGCCGGACAGGGGCGATATATCCTCGTTTCAAACCGGCGGCCACGCCTACTCCATGATAGAACAGGACACCTTCCTCTTTGCCGGAAGTTTTTTTGACAACATCGCCTGCGCTAACAAGAATTTCCCCCCGGAAGGCGGCGGGACAGAGGGAGGGGAAAAGGCGGATCTTGCAGAAGAAGTAATACGCGCCGCAAAAAGAGCGGACATTCACGATTATATCATGTCTACCGAACACGGCTACGACAGTAACTGCGCGGCGCATAACTTGTCCGGGGGGCAGCGCCAGCGCCTGTCCCTTGCGCGGTGCCTCTGCCGGGACGCCGGTATTGTACTGCTTGACGAACCTACAAGCGCCCTGGATCGCGAAACCGAAGCTTCCGTAATGGACAGTCTGAACGAGGCGCTTAAAGGCAAGACGGTTATTATGGTTACCCACAACATCGGCCTGGTAAAAGACTTTGATATCATCTACCTGGTCGAGAACGGCCGGATTGCGGGATACGGTACCCATAACGAGCTTCTGCAGAACGGGCTTTACCGCAGCCTGCTGGGGGAGGCTTCCCATGAGTAAAGCCAGGGGCCGCTTCATAAAAGACATACTCGCCTGGACGGATACGGCGTACAACGCGGCCCTGCTGCTGTACTCACTCGTCTCCCTGGTGTCATCGTTCGTTATCGGGCAAAGCGTAAGGCTGCTGCTCAACAGCATCCAGGAAAGAAATTTTGACGCTTTTCTTTCCTGCATCCTGACCAGCATGGCGGCTCTGGCGGCGCTTGTACCCATAAGCTATGCCGCGCGGTTTTCGACCCTGCGATCCGCCGAATACGTGGGGAAAAGATTATGTATCGATCTTTTTACGCACATAACCAGCCTGCCTGCGGCCTATTTTGACACGCACAAGGCCGGGGATCTTCAAAGCAGAATGACTTTTGACATACAGCGATCTACAAGAATTTTCAGGCTCGACCTTGACTACATCGCAAAACTGCTGCTCAACGGCATTGGCTGCATCGTCCTGATGTGTATCATCAAATGGGAAATCTGCCTTCTGGCCGTCGCTTGCGGGATAATCGGATACATGCTGAATATACGCTTTTTGCGGCCCGTTCAACAAAGCTCGCGGGAAATTTCCGGCCAGGCCGGGAACATGACCGATACGTTTACCGGAATTATACGGGGCAGTTCCACCATCCGCGCCCTTGGCCTGCAGCGGTGGACCGAGGCCAAATTCAACGCCGACAACGGGCTTATGAAAAAAAGCGGCTTAAAACTGAACCGGATCGGAGTGCTGCAGGACGGTATCGGTACTATTATTGCCAGCATAAACACCTTTGTTTTCCTTGCCGTTTCCCTTGCCTTTCTGGGTCGCGGCGGGCTGCGCTTTGGGGACATCATGGCGGCCTTTTATTATTCCCTTGCCGTAGTCAATTTGTTCACCGATCTAAGCCGCTCATTCTCCAATTTGCAGAACTCATACGCATCGATTATCCGGATAAACGAAGTGCGGGAACTGCCTGCGGAACGGGAAGGCGCAGACAGGGACGCCGCAGGTACAAGGTCCCGCGATTCCGCCCTTGTCACATTCGACCGGGTCGTGTTTTCCTACGACGGGCAGCGAACCGTACTCAACGGAATTTCGTTCAGGGTACAGGAACGGGACATACTGCTTGTAAAAGGCCCAAGCGGCGCGGGCAAATCGACCGTTTTCAAACTCCTCCTGGGCCTGTACGATACCGGAGGCATCAGCATCTGCGGGGAGGATATCAGGGCAATCCCCCCCGCGAAACTGCGCGATATGTTTTCGTACATCCCCCAAAAACCCGTTCTGTTCAGGGGGACGATTTTTGAAAACATCGCGCTGGCCAAAGAAGACGCCACATACGAAGATGCGGCGCGTGCCGCGCAAAAAGCCGGAATCCACAGCTTTATTGACAGCCTTCCGGAAAAGTACGACACCGCCATAGGCGATGACGGAGCATTGCTTTCGGGCGGGCAGCGCCAAAGAATAGCCATAGCCAGGGCTTTTCTGAAAGATGCGCCAGTATTACTGCTTGACGAACCTGTTTCTTCGGTTGACAGCCTGAATACCGGGGTTTTTTACGCGGCCCTGGACGAGCTGATACGGGAAAAGACCGTCCTGCTGATTTCCCACCGCGAAGACGGGCGCCTGCTTGCCGAAAAATACGGGGATCGGATTAAAACGGCGGAACTTACGGCATAAGCGCATCCGCCAGGGAACCGGGCGGAAACAGGCCCGAAGGGGACGATGAAAAGCGCAGGGTTATGACGCCGCCTTCATCAATGCCTGTGATCTTCGCCAGGACTTCCCGGCCGGACATACGCAGCCTAAGCTCGTCAAACACGGCGAGGGTGTTCATCTCGACGCCGGGCAGCAGCTTCCCTTCCTTCGCGGAAAGGTGGGTCAGCAGGGCTTCAAAGGCATCGGTATCAATGTGCTTGTCCCGTATGGGGAAGCACAGGACTTTTACCGGGGGAACCAGCGGCCCGGGCGGGGCGGCCTCGCCATCCAGGGCGATGTTAAAAGGTTCGCCGATGGTGTCAACCTGCATGATCAGGATAGGTATGGAAACGCCCTTGGGGTTCACCTGCACCTTTTGTACGATGCGGACGGGGGAACGGAGCGCGTTAAAGGTATACTCGGACAGCATCACCTGCCCCCCGGTAGTATAGCTTTCTATCCTGCTGCACAAATTTACATTACTGCCAATAACGTTGTACTTCATCACCCGGTCGGAGCCGATATTCCCCACAATCGCGTCCCCGGTGTTTATGGCGATCCCCATTTCAATTTCAGGAAAGCTGTTTCCGGCGGCCCAGGCGTTAACGTCCTTCATGGCGGACTGCATTTTCAGCGCGCAGGCAACCGCCTTGTCGGCGTGGCCTTCGTCTTCCAGGGGGGCCCCAAAAATACAGAGGATAGAATCGCCCAGGAATTCAATAATGGTGCCGCTAAAGGCATGGATAATTTCCACCATCACGCTGAAGTAATGGTTAAGCAGCGTTACTACTTTTTCGCTTTCCAGGCGCTCCGCCAGCGGGGTAAAGCCCCGTATATCGCTGGTCATCATGGTGATGTAGCGTTTTTCCCCCCACAGGGACGGGCCGCCGGGGTATTCCAAAAGCTGCTTAATGACCTTGTCCGGCAGGTAGCGCCCAAAGGTATCGTGGAGCCGGACAAGGCGGTCGGATTTTTCTTCCACCATTTGCTGCAAATTTTCATTCAGGGTCTTTAGTTCCGTTGTCAAGCGCCGGTTCAGCCGATCCTTGGTTTGCCTGGTCCGCTCAAAAACCACGGTGATTGACAGCACCAAAACGTAAACGGTTACCATCCGGATCGACACGTCGAAGGGATAGCTGAACCTTGAAACGCCAGGAACAAAAACCTGAACGGCGGTAACGACAAGCTGGGCGCAGGA
This sequence comes from Treponema sp., assembly GCA_031276685.1. Classification (GTDB taxonomy): domain Bacteria; phylum Spirochaetota; class Spirochaetia; order Treponematales; family Breznakiellaceae; genus JAISFT01. Next base: position 12,927 of record JAISMQ010000300.1, read on the forward strand.
AAGGCAGATCCCCGTCTTCATGCCCAGCAGCAGAATGGTCAGCAGGGGGTAGATAAAGATAAAGAGAATCCCCGCCCCCTGGGCGTCGCCGTTCCAGATCAGCAAAAAACAGAACAGCCCGTAGGAGACGATGGTAAAAATCGCCGCGACAGTCTGTGCCCGGACAACCCGGGCAAGGATAAAGCCCGTTATGGCCACCGCGATCATAACGGCGCAGACCGTGGCGTCAAAATAAGAGCCCTTTAGAATATTCTGCGCGACAAAGGCCGCCAAAACAACGGCGCCGAAGATAAAGATAAAATTCATCAGGACATAACGGATCTTGTTATCCGTCATGGCGGGTTCCGCTTCTCCGGATTCAAAGTTTTTTCCGGAGGTAAAAATATTTACCAGTAAGGGCTTTTCACTCATACAGCGTATCGATTAGTATAAAACCTGTTTGCCGCGCTGCCAAGTACGACAGCGGAATCTTCCAAATTCAATAAAAAATTCACACCAGGAGAAAGCGGCGGGCTTTGCGGACCGGCGGGGCCCAAAAAACAGGCGCGGAACCCGGTTCGGCGGGCTGTTACACGGTCAAAGATTCCCAGCGTTTCAGGGCCTCCCGCATAAAGGCGGGAATGTCCATGCCATAGGCCGCCTCCAGAGCGGGGGATTGCAGCACATCCCCGGCGGCCCCCGCAGCCTTTACCTCCCCCTTGTCCAGAAGGATCATACGCCCGGCAAAGCTGCGGGCCAGGTTAAGATCGTGAAGCACCGCGATAACGATGCCGCCCGCTTCCCCCGCCCAGTTCCCCAGGTAGCGCAACAATTCTACCTGGTATTTCAGATCCAGGTGGTTGGTGGGCTCGTCCAGCAGGATAATCGCCGGATTCTGGACCAGGGTCCGGGCCAAAAAAACCCGCTGCAACTGCCCCCCGGAAAGCACGGTGATCGGCGTCTGCGCCAGGGAATCCAGTTCAAGCCGCCCAAGGGTCCGGTCGATAATCTCGCGGTCCTCTTTTCCCAGCCTGGGCCAAAAACCCCTCCCGTATGCGTAGCGGCCCAGGGCGACCGTTTCGTAGACGGTGTAGGGAAAATAGAACTGCGAGGTCTGCCCCAGCAGGGCGATTTTCCGCGCCAGTTCCCAGCGTTTCAGGGCGCCTATATCCCTGCCCTCCACCGTGACGCTGCCCCGGCAGGGTATCAGCCGGGCTATGGCGCGCAGCAGGGTGCTTTTGCCCGATCCGTTGGGCCCCGCTATGCAGAGAAAATCCCCGGCCCCGGCTTCCAGCGTAATGTTCCTGATAATGTCCGGCCCGTTGTAACCAGCGTAGAGGGCTTCGACCTTGACGGCGGTTTCCATCATCGGCGGCTCCGCGCAAAGTAGACCCAGGCAAAGAAGGGCGCCCCGATAAGGGCGGTAACCGCCCCCACGGGCAGTTCCGCCGGGGAAATGATAAGCCGGGCCGCAAGATCCGCCGCTATCATCAGGCAGCCCCCGATGCAGAACGACATGGGCAGCAGGAAGCGGTGGTTCGGCCCGATCAGCCGGCGGCCAAGGTGGGGCGCGATAAGGTCCACAAAGCCGATAGCCCCGCACAGGGCCACCGCCGCACCCGTGAGCAGGCTGCCCAGGAGGAAGATCCGGCCCCGGACGCCCCGGATCTCCAGGCCAAGGGTCTGGGCTTCCTCCTCGCCAAAACTCATCAGGTCCAGTTCCCGGCTGTGGCGGAACAGGCCGATCCCCCCCAGGGCCAGGAAGGGCAGCAACATGATGACGTAAGGCCAGCCCCTAAGGGCGAAACTTCCCATCTGCCACAGAATCAGCGTTTTCAGCTCTTCCCGGAACAGGGCCATAAGGGTGGTAAGCAGGGCGTTCACAAAGAGAGAAACCACCATGCCGAAAAGTATGATCGTATTGCTCGACAGGTTCGGATCCAGCCGGGCGGAAAAGGCGATGACAAAAAAAACCGTAAGGAGCCCGATGGTAAAACCCGCAACCGGCAGCGTAAAGCCCCCCAGCAGGGGCAGGGAAAAACCGCAGAGGATCACCAGGGCCGCCCCCAGGGAGGCCCCGGAAGAAACGCCGATGATGTAGGGGGAGGCAAGCTGATTCTTCAGCACCGACTGGAACACGGCCCCGCTTAGGGCAAGGGCGCCGCCTGCCATAAAGGCCAGGAGTACCCTGGGCAGCCTAAGCTGCCGGACAATCGAAACGTCACGAACGCTTATCCCTTCCGTCCGGCCCACGATGATCCGCACGGTATCCGTCAGCCGGATAAAGGTACTGCCCATAGAGGCCCCCGCGCAGATAAAGCCCGCAGAGATAAGGGCCGCCAGAATAAGGCGGCGGAAACGGGAACCGGAAGTTTGTCGCGCTTCGCGCATGGAACCCTCACTACCCGGCCGGAAGCCGGATTTTCACGCAACAGGGCGCCAGAGGCGCCCCGGATGAAAAACCTGCAAGGCGCGGCAAGCCCTTAGTCGCCGCCAAGAGCTGCGTATTCCTGCGGGTACAGCGCCCGCGCCATCTGCCGCAGGGCCAGGGTAATGTGCTGGGAAGGCCGGGACGACGAATTGGTGTCAATAAGGTAAACCTGCCCCTCCCTCACCGCCGTGATACTGGCAAAACTGGGGCGGGCCTTGATTTCGCCCACCGGGTCGGGCAAAAAATTCACGTTGGTCAGGATCACGTCCGGGTTCCGCTCCAGAATCGCCTCCGCGCTGGGGGCAATCCACCCCGTCATGTCGGAAAACACGTTCCGCGCCCCGGCAATCTCGAGCATCTCGTCCATAAACGTCCCCCGGCCCATGGAATACAGATCGGGCGCCGGGGATATTTCCAGGTAGACGGTCTTTCTGCGGAACGCCGGATCCGCGGTAAAGCGGCCCGCAATGTCCGACACCGCCTGAATCTCGCGCTCCATGACCCTGACTATCTCTTCGCCCCGGCTGGAGACCCCCAGTTCCGCCGCGATTGCCCGGATATCCCGCTTAATTTCGGCGATACTGGCGCTGGTAGGGATGTAGAAACAGCGGATGCCAAAATCCTCAAGAAGCTTGAACGGATTATCGGCGACACCGTAGGTGTTGACCTCCGTGCTGATAATTAGATCAGGTTCCAGACCTATGATAAACTCCGGATCCGGGTTGAAAAAATCCACCGTTTCTAGCCCCGGCGGCAGAAGGTCCAGGGAGTACGGATCCGCCGCGATGATCTGGGAAGCCAGGCCCAGGCCGACAACGATCTCCGTGATGCTGGGGGACGCCACGATGATCCGGCGGGCGCTTGCCGAACCTTCGGCGGCCGAGGTTTCGGCGGCCGAAGTACCGGCGGCCGGTTCCGCCGCTTTTCCGGCGGAACGACCGGAAAGGGCAAGAAACGCGAAGACAATTAAAACCGCCGCCAACCCCGGCTTTTTAGCGCCGCGCGCCCCGCCGGTTTTTCCACAAAGTTTTCCAGAACCTGGTATGGTACTCATAATGGGTACCTATTATCGTGCCGGGCGCGGTCCGTGTCTAGGGACCGCAGGGCAGGTTATTCCTTTACCGACCCAATTGTAAGGCCGGAGATAAAGTAGCGCTGGAAGAAGGGGTACGCGCAGGTGATGGGCAGCACGACCAGCACCGCGATAGCCATGCGGGCGCCTTCCTTGGGCAGCTTGAGCAGCATCTCCAGCGAACTTACGCCCACCAGTTGGGCGTTTTTTACCAGGTTGTTGATGTCTTCCAGCAGCTTGTTCAGCAGGGCCTGGAGCGTGTAGAGCCGCATGTCCTGGATGTAGAGCAGGGCGGTGAACCAGTCGTTCCACAGGCCGAAGCTGGCGAACAGGCCGATCGTGGCAAGCACCGGGAGCGAAAGCGGCAGGATCAGGCGGAAGTAGATCGTAAACTGGCTGGCCCCGTCGATCATCGCCGAATCTATGACCGCGTCGGGAACGTTGCTCCTAAAAAACGTGCGGCAGATGATCACGTTGAACGAGCTTACCGCGCCGGGGATGAACAGCACCCAGATGGTGTCCCGCAAATGGAACACCTGGGTATTGATAACATAGCTTGCCACCAGGCCCCCGCCTATTATCATGGGGATAAACACCAGCCAGTGGTAGATCTTGTGCAGGCGGTATTCCCGGCGGGAAAGCACGTAGCCCATCGTCGTGGTCAGCGCCAGCGTAAACAGGGTCCCCAGCCCGGTAACCAGGACGGACATCCCCAGGGCCCGGGCGATCATGCCGCCCTGGAGGAAGATGTACCTGTAGGATTCCAGCGTGAACACTTCGGGGATGAACTTGTAGCCGTGCTTGGCGATCGCCAGCTCGTCGGAAAAGCTGATGGAGATTATCAGCAGCACCGGGAGGATGCAGGACGCCGCGAACGCGAAAAGCAAAACGTGGAACAATGCGTTGGTAGCGGGGCGGATCTGGGTAAACTCGGAGATACCGCCCTTCTTCTTTCCCTGGGCCGCGAATTGGGCCTGCCGCAGTTTGGCAAGCGCCCGCTCGTTTGACTGTTGTTGGTTG
>JAISMQ010000076.1 GCA_031276685.1 Treponema sp.
GCCCTCCTCAAACACCGGGATGTCAGCATCATCCTTGCCACCGGGGGGGAGGCCATGGTCCGGGCCGCCTATTCTTCGGGAAACCCCGCCATTGGGGTAGGCCCCGGCAACGGCCCGGCTTTTATCGAGCGCAGCGCCGACATTCCCGCCGCGGTGGGGATGATCCTGGACAGCAAGACCTTCGACAACGGCACCATCTGTGCCTCCGAGCAGTCCGTGGTGGCCGACGCCCCCATTGCCGCCCAGGTAGTCCGGGAATTTCAGCGCCAGGGGGCCTATTTCCTCAGCGAGGCCGAAAGCGCCAAACTCAAGCCCCTCCTCTTCGCGGATAACCGGATGAATCCTACAATCGTCGGCAAAACGGCGGCCTCTATCGCGGAGATGGCGGGGATAAGCGTTCCCCCGGAAACCCGGGTGCTTATTTCCCGGCAGACCGGGGTCGCCAGGGATAACCCCTACTCCCGGGAAAAGCTCTGCCCCGTCCTGGGATTTTACGAGGAAGACGGCTGGGAAAAGGCCTGCGAACGCTGTGTTGCCATCCTTGCCAACGAGGGGGCGGGGCATACCATGTGCATCCACAGCAGAGACGAGGCGCTTATCCGGGAATTTTCCCTGAAAAAGCCCGTCTCCCGGCTCCTGGTAAATACCCCCGGCGCATTGGGCGGTGTGGGGGCTACCACAAACCTGGCCCCGGCCCTGACCCTTGGCTGCGGCGCGGTGGGTAAAAGCGCCACCAGCGACAACATCAGCCCCATGAACCTGATCAACATCAGGCGGGTTGCCGCAGGCTGCCGCAGCCTGGCCGATTTGCGATCCCATGCCCGGGCGGTTCTGGGAAAACAGGGCCCGGATGTTCCGGCTAAACCCGCCGGAAGCCTTCCGGGGAAGGCCGGGCCGGGGAAGGAGCCGGAAAAGGGTGGCTCCAAAAAAGCGGGTTTCACCAGGGAAGACGTGGAATCCATCACGGAAATGGTTATAGCGCGGCTTGCCCAAAGGGCGGCGGCGGATAAATAAGGCGGTTCCAAAATCCGGCTTAAGGGCCGCGATCTTGAAACTGCCTCAATCAACCTGTAGGAGGGTAAAAAGAGATGGCTGAAACACTGTTGGCGCTTGGAATGGTGGAGACGAAGGGACTGGTAGCCTCGATAGAGGCCGCCGATGCCATGGTAAAGGCCGCGAATGTGGGGCTTATCGGCAAGGTCCATGTGGGCGGCGGGCTGGTTACGGTGATGGTCCGGGGAGACGTGGGGGCTGTCAAGGCCGCCACCGACGCGGGGGCTGCGGCAGCGGCGAAAGTGGGCGAGCTGGTATCGGTACACGTCATTCCCCGGCCCCATTCGGATGTGGAAAACATCCTGCCCACCTTTAAGACCTCCGACAAGTAATGAGGGTCGTTACCCAGGCCGAATTACGCAGCATGTTGCTCCCCGCGGCCTGCAAGGAGTACACACCGCCTTCCGGCGCGTTTGTAACGCCGGAGGCGCGGGACTATCTTATTTCCCGGGGTATCGAGTTGAAGAAAGATCCTGAAGCGCCGGAAACCATGCCGGTTGAACCTATCCCCATGCGGGGGAAGCGTACCTACGTGGACGCCGAAACCGGGGAGTTTTACGCCGAAAAACCGGAGCACATGACCCACCTGCGGGGGAATCTCCTGGTGCCAAAGACCCACCGGCGTATCGCCTTCCGGGGGGCCATTGATTCCCTGGAGGCGGATGTGCTTGAGGCCGCCCTATTGGCGGCGGAGCAGGGCGAGGAAGAGACCAGGAAGGGGCTTGGGGAGATACTCCGCTGTTTGAAGGATGTCATGTCCGCGGAGGTAGGCGAAACCCCCCTTGAAGCCCCGCAGCTCTTCGGTCTTTCCGCCGGGGAACTGCGCCGGCAAACCCACGATGTAAAGAGCGCCTTCGGGATAGACCATCCGAACCCGGACTACACCATGGGCCCCTTGGCGGTACGGCTCAATACCCTGCGAACCCGTGTCCGCAGCGCGGAGCTTCTGGCAGTGAAGACTTTCTGTCCCCGGGGCGAGTATCCCCGGGACGATATAATCCTTACCCTTAACCGTCTTTCGAGCGCGGTGTATTGGCTCTTCTGCCGTTATATTTCCCGGCAAAGCCCGGAAACAGGGAAAGCGGAAGGGCTGGAAGATCACAAGGGGAACCGGCGTGGATAGAGAAGAGATCCGGAAAATTGTAGAGAAAGTCCTGGAAAAGAAGGGACTCTACGGCGGAAGCGGGAGGGAGTCCTGTCCCGGCGCCCGGGAGGCCGAGGTACCGGTTATTCCGGTTGAGGTTTCGGCCCGGCATGTGCATCTTACCCGGGAAGCCCTGGATACCCTTTTCGGGCCCCAGGCGGGTCTTACGGAAAAACGGGCTCTCTCCCAGCCGGGGGAATTCTTGAGCGAAGAGCGGGTGCGGCTGATAGGCCCCAAGGGGGATATCGGCAATGTGGCCGTTCTGGGGCCCCTGCGCAAGGCGGTACAGGCGGAAATCTCCCTGGCCGACGCCCGGGTCCTGGGGCTGGAGGCCCCTCTAAGGCTTTCGGGGGATCTTTCCGGGGCGGCGGATCTCTATATCGCGGGCCCCGCGGGAGTTCTCCACGCCAAGGGGGCGGCTATCATCGCGAAAAACCACATCCACCTGCGCCCCCGGGACGCCGGGGCTCTGGGGCTTTCTGACGGCGCCAGTGTCCGGGTGCGGGTCAATACGGAACGGCCCCTGGTTTTTGAGGATGTGGCTGTCCGGGTGCGGGATACCTTTATGCCCGCCATGCACATCGACTTTGACGAGGCCAACGCCTGTATGCTGGGAACGGGAACCAGCGCGGAGATTCTGGCGGCATACGGCGCTGCAGAGCGGCAAACCGCCGGGTGCGGCAGGCCGCCGGGTGAAGCTTCTCCCCCGGAAACCGCGCCGCGACCCCCTCCGGTTCCGGCCCCCAAATCCCAAAGGCTCCTGGTTACCGAGGCGGAGGCGAAACGTTTAGTTGCCGGTCCCGGGGGAACCTTAAGCTTCCCCAAGGGAACTATCGTTACCCCCGCGGCGAAGGACGTGTTCTCGTATGCGGGCTGTCCTGTTAAGTTTGTATAGTGAGCGTTTCCCAAAAACTGAAGTTTTGGGAAAGCCTCTAGTACCTTGTATACCCTAAATGACCGGATAAGAGAGATGGAATATGAAGAAGAATATAAACCTCAAAGTCGCACAAAGGTACACGAAGGGCCAATTTTTTCAACTTTATCCTTCCTTCCTTCGTGCGCCGCGAACCGAAGGTTCGACTTCGCCGTTGTGGTAAGAATTCTTCATCCGTACTGCCTAACGTTTTAGATGTTACAAGCTACTAGTTTGTAAAGGAGATCCCATGCAGATATGTAAGGTGATTGGTCACATTTGGAGTACCAAAAAAGAAGCTTCCCTGGAGGGGCTCAAATTCATGGTGGTCCGGGAAAAGGACGCCGCCGGCAGGTCTCCCTTCGTCGCCGCGGATCTGGTGGGCGCGGGAGAGGGGGAGGATGTTCTGGTGGTATCCGGCAGCACGGCCCGCTGCGCGGTCAGGAACAACGCCCCCATTGACGCGGCCATTGTGGGTATCATCGACACCTGCGAAACCGAAAAAGCCGGAGGAAAATGAACCTTCCCCAACTGGTTCTTGAGGCGGGGGTCGTGGGCTGCGGGGGCGCGGGCTTCCCCACCCAGGTAAAATACGCAAAACCGGCGGAACTGTTTCTGGTGAACGGCGCCGAATGCGAACCCCTCCTGGGAACCGATCGGTACATTATGGCTCATTTCGCCGAAAAACTCTGTACCGCCGCCCTGGCGGTGCAGGGGCATCTGGGGGCAAAACGAGTCATTTTCGTGTTGAAAAAGCATTACCGGCAACAGATAGAAGCCTTAAAAAGCGCCGCGGCCGCCCAGGGCGCGGGGATAGAGCTGTGCCTTTTGGACAGCGTGTATCCCGCCGGGGACGAGCAGGTGCTTCTGTACGAGGCGGCGGGGCTGGTCGTGCCCCCCGGCGGCATCCCCGTCCAGGCCGGGGCGGTAATCTCCAACGCGGGAACCCTCCTCTCGGTGGCGGATGCCCTGGAGGGGAAGCCGGTAACCCACAAGTACCTTACCGTTACCGGAGAGGTGGCCCGGCCCGGCGTGTTCCGTGTCCCCCTGGGCCTGAGCTACGGGGAATGTATCGCCCTGGCGGGCGGGCCAAAGATCGGCGATTACTGTATTGTCACCGGGGGGCCGCTCATGGGCCGGCTGGAAGACCCGGACAGGCCGGAAGCTCAGGTGGTAACCAAAACAACATCGGGGATCATCCTCTTGCCGGCGGATCACTATCTGCGCAGGAGGAGCCATGTTCCCCTGATCCACCTGCGGAACCGGGCCCGGGCCGCCTGTATCCAGTGCGCCATGTGTTCCGCCTCCTGCCCCCGGTCTCTTTTGGGCAGCCCCCTCCGGCCCCACCTGGTGATGAGGGCCTTCGCCTCGGCCCAAAGCATGGACGAACTGGTTCAAATCCAGGCGGCAAGAAACGCCCTGCTCTGCTGTGAGTGCGGAATCTGCGAGATCTACGCCTGCCCCATGGAACTTCAGCCCTGCAGGATCAATGTGCTGCTGAAGGGGGAGATTCGCCGCCGGGGAATCGAATTCCGGCCTCCTCCGGGAGGCGGGCCCGCCATTGACCGGCCCTACCGCCGCATACCCTCGCAGCGCATGGCTTCCCGGGCAGGGGTTCTGCCCTACTACCACATCCCCGTGGACGAATTCCGTGACGCGCCGGGCTGCGGCCGGGTAGCCATCCCCCTGCGGATGCACGCCGGAGTTCCCGCCGTACCCTGCGTAAAGGCCGGCCAAAGGGTCCGCCAGGGGGAGCTTGTCGCGGATATTCCCGCCGGGGCTCTGGGGGCGAAGATCCACGCATCCATAGACGGGCTGGTCAGGGAAGCGGGCAACCGTATCGTGATTGAGGCGGAAGGGGACACGCCATGACAGGGATGATAGAGACGATTGGTTTTGTGGAACTTTCGAGTATCGCCAAGGGTATAGAAGCGGCGGACTGCATCCTCAAAACCGCCGATACCCGGCTTATCTTCGCCCGGGAAACCTGCCCGGGCAAATACAACATCCTCTTCTGCGGGGAAGTCGCGGCGGTAAACGCTTCCGTGGAAGCGGCCCGGGAACTCTGCGGCCACTATGTGGTGGATTCGGTAGTGATACCCCGGCTGGCCCCGGAGGTGATCCCCGCCATCAACCAGACCGCCCTGCCCCGGGATCTAAACGCCCTGGGAGTGATGGAATTTTACGACATTACCCAGGCGGTATACGCGGCGGACGCGGCGGTAAAGGCCGCGGAAGTGGATCTCCTCAATGTGCGGCTTGCCACGGGCATAGGGGGCAAATCTTTCGTGGTTGTCTCCGGCGACGTGGCTGCGGTAAAGGCCGCGGTGGATACGGGAAGCAGA
>JAISMQ010000161.1 GCA_031276685.1 Treponema sp.
ATTGACCACCTTAATTCGCTTAAGCCTGTTGACGGCTGGTTTACCGAGCATTACGGCGGGGACGGAAATTATAAAGTTTCAAATAATGGCGATGGCTTAAAAAAACCATGGCAGAAGAAAAATACCCGGAAACTGGACGCCATTAGGGCAGAAATAGACAGCCTGAATCTTGATGAAATTACAAAATCCGTTGCCATTACCAGCTTAATTCTTGCGCTTGACCAGGTTGACAGTACGCTTGGGCACTACGCTTCGTATCTGAATGAATGGTCGGCGCGTTCGTATAATGATATGAAACTGCGCGTACCCGGTTTGTGGATAAATAAAAAAAAGAACGTGGTAATGAATCGCGATGTATTTGATGCGGTAAAGCAATTACACGGCAACATAACCATTGCGTATCTTGACCCGCCTTATGGGTCAAACAATAAGAAAATGCCGCCCTCCCGTGTCCGCTATGCTTCGTATTATCATATTTGGACGACAATTTGTTTGAACGACAGGCCGGAAATTTTTGGCAAGGCAAAAAGACGCTCCGATACTGCTGACACAATGGCCGGATCCGTTTTCGAAGAATTTAGAAAAGGCGGATCCGGAAAATATATTGTGCTTGAGGCACTGGAACAGCTTGTAAAAGAAACCCCCGCCACTTATATTATTTTGTCGTACAGTTCCGGCGGCAGGGCAGCGGCGCATGAATTAAACGAAGCGCTTAACGGTTATGGAAATATCATTGAGGTTGAAAAAATAAATTACAGGAAAAATGTTATGTCGGCAATGAAATGGACAAATGACTGGATAAAAGAAACCGAAGAAGATAATTTTGAGTATCTGTTTTTAATGGAGAAGAAGTAAACTTGCAGGCCGGGGTTTGCCGGGGGCTGCCTGTGGCACATTACCATGGTACATGCGCTTGCCGGGTACTTGAATCGGTCCCTGCCGCCGGGCTATTCTACGAAAATGAACAACAGTCCTGTCGCCTCGTATCTTGCCTCCGTTTCGCCGGACAAGGTGGATACCGGCCTTTTGGCCTACCTTTGCAATCTGGAAGAAACCGCCCGGTCCGCCCCGGAGATCGCCCGGTCCATTGTCCGGGAGCTGGAAAACCAGCGGAACCGGGTCAAGCTTATCGCCAGCGAGAACTACTGCTCCCTGGCGGTGCAGTTGAGTATGGGGAACCTTCTGACCGACAAGTACGCCGAGGGTATGCCCGCCCACCGTTTTTACGCGGGGAACGAGAACGTGGACGCTATCGAATCCCTGGCCCAGGCGGAGGCATGCAAGGTGTTTGGCGCGGAATACGCCAACGTGCAGCCCCATTGCGGGGCGGACGCCAATATTCTGGCCTATTGGGCCATTCTGGCCACGCGGGTGGAGGCGCCGGCCCTGGAAAAGCTGGGGGAAACGAACCTGTACCGCCTAAGCGACGCCCAGTGGAAGGGGCTTAAGGCGGAACTGGGGAACCAGCGCCTTTTGGGGCTGGACTACTACTCCGGGGGGCACCTGACCCACGGCTACCGCTACAACCTGTCCGCCCGGATGTTCGATGTACACGGCTACGCGGTGTCCAGGGAAACGGGGCTTTTGGACTACGATGTGATTGAAAAGCAGGCCAGGGAAGTGCGGCCCCTTATCCTGCTGGCGGGCTACTCCGCCTACCCCCGGAAGATCAACTTTAAGCGGATGCGGGAGATTGCCGATTCGGTGGGGGCGGTCCTTATGGTAGACATGGCCCACTTTGCGGGCCTGGTGGCGGGAAAGGTCTTTACCGGGGAGTGGGACCCCGTGCCCTGGGCCCACGTGGTTACCACCACGACCCACAAGACGCTGCGGGGCCCCCGCGCGGGGATGGTGCTTTCCACGAAGGAATTTGCCGAGGCTCTGGACAAGGGCTGCCCCCTGACCATGGGCGGCCCCCTGCCCCACGTTATCGCCGCCAAGGCGGTGGCGCTGCGGGAGGCCGGGACCCCCGCCTTCCGGGACTACGCCCGGCGGATCGTGGACAACTCCCAGGCCCTGGCCGCCGCCTGCGCGCGGGGGGGGCTGGACGTGCTGACCGGGGGTACCGACAACCACCTGTTCCTGGTGAACGTCCGCAGCCTTCACGACGGGACCCTGACGGGCCGCCAGGCGGAAGGCGCCCTTCACGAGTGCAATATCACCCTGAACCGGAACAGCCTTCCCTTTGACCCCAACGGCCCCTGGTACACCTCGGGCCTGCGGATCGGCCCTGCGGCGCTTACGTCCCTGGGGATGGGAAGCGCCGAAATGGAGGAGCTGGGGGCCGTCATCAGCCTGGTACTTCGGAACACCGGCGCGGCGCCGGACGCCAAAAACCCCGCCAAAAAGAGCAAAGCCCATTACGTCATCGCGGAAACTGCCAGAAAAGAGGCTCTGGAACGGGTCAGAAGGCTTCTGGACCGCTTCCCGGTCTACCCGGAACTGGATTTGCCGCTTTTAAAGGCCGCGTTTGACTGCTAAAGCCCGGCGGGGCGGGAATGGCCGGTAAAAATATCTCAAATTTTTCACATTTCTCCCCCTCCTGTTGTTTTTTCCATCGCTTTGGGGTATGCTAGGAAAGGCAAATTACTGCTTTTTTTTTGAAGTTCGGGGGTATTTTATGAAATTGAAGTTACGACTCACGCTGATTACGGCGGCGCTGCTCGTAGTGGCCGTGGCGGGGGTATCCATTGTTTTGCTCATGCGGGCGCGGATTATGCAGACGGAGGCGGCCTTTACGAATTTGGAGGAGCTTACCGGCAGATACTCCATGACCATTGAGGGCGATTATGAGAATTACCTCTCCGCCGCCAGAATTTTGGCGAATATCATGGATTCCTACCAGGGGGTTCCCGCCGAAGAGCGGCGGGCCCGTTATGACAATACGATGCAGTCCATCATGGAATCCAACCCCGAATTTATGGGGATGTTTTCCATTTGGAAGCCCAACGCCATTGACGGCAACGACGCGGCGTTTATAGACGATCCGGGAACCGACTCCACGGGCAGGTACATGCCCTGGTATTCCCGCAG
>JAISMQ010000173.1 GCA_031276685.1 Treponema sp.
TTACGGACGTGATAATCGGGATGGGGGGACGCCCCCCCCCCCGCTACATCCCCGCCTCCGGCGGGTATTCCGCTCCCCCCCTCAGGGGGGGCGCCGCCCCCGCAACGCCCCCGCCGGGAAGCCCCGAGGAAACACTCCTGCAAATTACCGCCTCCGCCGAAAAGGGCTCGGAGCATCCCCTGGGACAGGCGATTGTCCGGGGCGCGCAAAACAGGGGGCTGGAAATCTTCGATACCAGCCATTTCCGGGCCATAACCGGACGCGGCATCGAGGCAGCCATACAAGGGCTTAGCGTGCTGGCGGGCAACAGAAAACTTATGGACGAGCGGAACATTTCCTTCGCGGAACTTGAGGCCGATTCGGATCGGCTTGCCGGGGAAGGGAAAACCCCCATGTACGTCGCCCTGGACGGAAAACCGGCAGGCATTATCGCGGTGGCGGACGTGCTGAAAAAGAGCAGCAGGGAAGCTATCGAAAACCTTCACCGCATGGGGATTGAAGTCGCCATGATCACCGGGGACAACCGCAAAACCGCCGCGGCCATTGCCCGCCAGGTGGGAATCGACCGGGTGCTTTCGGAAGTTTTACCCCAGGACAAGGCGGCGGAAATAAAAAAACTGCAGGAGCCGGGCGAAGCTGCGGACGGAGAAAAGCGGCGCTTTTTCCCAGAAGCCGCAAAACCCCGGCGGCGGTTTGTGGCCATGGTAGGCGACGGCATCAACGACGCCCCGGCATTGGCCCAGGCGGACATCGGCATCGCCATCGGGAGCGGCACGGATGTGGCGATGGAGTCGGCGGATATTGTCCTTATGCGCAGCGATCTTATGGACGTTCCCACAGCCATCAACCTGAGCAAGCAGACCATCCGCAACATCAAACAGAATCTCTTCTGGGCGTTCGGTTACAACAGCCTGGGCATCCCCGTCGCCGCCGGCCTCCTCTACCTGTTCGGGGGTCCCCTCCTCAATCCCATATTCGCCGCCGCCGCCATGAGCATGAGTTCCGTATCGGTGCTGACCAACGCCCTCCGGCTCAAGCGGTTCAAACCGGCGCGGCCCGGACGACCGTCCGTCAATACTGTCTCTGCGGGAGTGTAGAAATGAAAAAGACCGTTTTACTATTCACCCTTATCCTGCCCGCCGCGGCGCTGGTTTCCTGCGGAAAACTTGACGTGGTGGGGAACGGCTCGGTTAAATCCTTCGAAAAAGTTCTGCTCCGCCTCCCCCAGGCGCTTGGGCCGGACGAAACGAACGGAGGCTGGTCCCTCGCCGCCCCAGACGGCTCCGCACGTTTTATCTGGAGCCGGAATTATGCGGAAAGCCCCCGGTACGACGTGATGCTGGAATTCGACGCCGCCCCCTTCATCGCCGCGGGGCTTAAGCCGGAAAAACTTCCTGAAAATTTCACCCGCTCCGGGGACAGAATCACGGTGGGGGTAAAACTGGGAACGGAGCAACTGAAATACCCGGGAGAAGTTACCCCCCTTGCCTCATACGAACAGATTGTCAAACTGAAACGAAAGGCCGTCGGGTATCACATGGCTATGGATCATTACGGGGTAAACCTGGGAGACGGCAATCTTTTTGAGTGGGCAAAGGATATGTCCGCCAACGACAAGGATATTGTCTTTGTCCTTAACCCCGCCCCCTTCATCGCCGCCGGAACCGATCCGGCCCGCATCGGCGGCTGGACCTTCACCAAGGTTACCGTGGACGATGAAAAGGGCAAACCCGTCCAGGTGGACAAGATACTGAAAGCTTTTAATCTTTCGACATGATCCGCTTCTTCGCCCACTGGGGGAGCAGGGATTCGGGCCCCCCGGTCAGGGCCGCCATAAGGGCCGGCGACAGGGCCTGCAAGGTTTCTTCCAGAAGGGGCAGCTCGGCGGCGGCGAAGGGGGAAAGCACCCAGTCCACAATGCCCTCCCCGCTTCCCGGCGGCCCCCCCTGCCCCGGCTGCCTGCTGTCGGGTCTGCCGATGCCTATTCTGAGCCGCCAGAAATCGGCGGTTCCCAGGCAGGCTTTAAGGGATCTGAGCCCGTTATGCCCCCCAAGGCCCCCGGAAAATTTCAAAGAAACCGTCCCCAGGGGCAGTTCCAGCTCATCGTGGACCACCAGAATCGATTCGGCTTTGATTTTAAAAAACGCCGCGGCCCGTGCCGCCGATTCCCCGGAAATATTCATGTAGGTTTCCGGTTTAAGCAGGTGTATCTTCCGGGAGGGCCCGGCTGCCGGGCCGGGGAACCGGTCCGTTTCCACCGGGGCGTAAAGGCCCTTGTGCTTCTTCTGCCAGACAAGAGACGGATAAAAGGGGAGCCTTTCAGCCAGAAGCCAGGCCGCGTTGTGGCGGGTGCGCTCATACTCGGGGCCGGGGTTCCCCAGAAAAACAACCAGATCGATCATTTGCCAAACTCCGGATTTGATACTAGAATATTGACTACGGATTTCATAGCAGTTTGCCGCGCTTCGCGCATGCTATCCAAAAAACCGCCGGGGAGCCCGCAGGCTCAGGGGGGTGTCTTTCAATTCGGGGGCCCGGAGCTTCCACAGGGGGTTTTATGGGCATGGCAGGGATCGTGGTCACGGAAACGAACGGCGCGGGGCGGGTACATCTGCGTTTCAGCGCCGGGGGGAACCCGGCCTCCCTTGTCCCCGGCAGGAAGACCGGGGCCCTGGTCATTGGCTCGTGGTCTTTTGACGAACTCCTCAGCCTGAGCCCCGGCCCCGCTCCGGGTTTAAGCCGGAACCGGGGGGGCCTTTTAAAGAGCGGGGCCGAAGTCCGCGCCGCTTTCGGGAAAGGGCCGCTCTTTATCCACAGCGGGGGCTGGCAGTCCTGGTCCGCCGGCTGGGAACTCTGTCCGGGGGAAACCCTGCCCCGCCGGGTGCTCTTCCTGCCGGATCTGATCAAACTTACCAACCGGGACGGCGACAGGCCGGAGCCGGGGGAGATTACCGGTCATTTCATCGTGTACATCCGCTCCGGGGAGACCTACCTCTGCCTGGCCTCCCTGGAGGGGGCTGCGGGGAACCTGCCGAGGCAGGGGGAAAAAACCCTGCCCCCGGTAAGTTTCCGCGTCAACGGGAAAAAGAAGCGCCTCAGCGCCGAAGTGTTCTGTCCGGGCAAGAAATGGCGGGCCGGGGAAACCCTGGCGGAACTCTGCGTCTTTGTTGCCGGATCCTACTTCGATCTGAAGGACACCATCGCCGCCCTCTACCGGCAGGAGGGGCGCTTCGGCAGTCTCGATTTTCTTTACCCCCGAATCCGCCGGGGCAAGGGCCGCCGGCAGGCGGGAGCGTCGCCCGGTGGCTACGAATCCTGGTACAACCGCTACACCCGCATCAACGAGGCGCTGATCCTTGAAGATCTGGAAAGCCTGGGGAAAACGGAGAACCTGCTCAAGCTGCGCTACCTGGACCGGGGGGATACTTTTGTCTTCCAGATAGACGACGGCTGGGAAAAGGCCGTGGGGGACTGGGAGGTAGACGAAAGCCGCTTCCCCCGGGGGCTTGCATACCTGGCGGAGAAAATAGAAAGCGCCTCTCTCATCCCCGGCCTCTGGCTTGCGCCCTTTATCGTCACCCGCCGGGCCCGGATCTTCCGGGAAAAACCCGAATGGCTCCTGCGGGACCGGACGGGGCTGCCCGTTTCCGCGGGATTCAACCACCTTTGGGACGGCACGTATTACTGCCTTGACCTTTCCCGCCCCGATGTGCTGGCCTACATCCGCGCCCTGGTAGACCGCGCCCTGGACCAGTGGGGCTTCCGCTACCTCAAGATAGATTTCCTCTACGCGGGGATGCTTTCCGGGGCCCACGCGGCGGGGGGCGCGGTTCACGAGCACTACGAAAGGGCCTGCGAGACACTCACCGCCCGCACGGAAAACGGCTCCGGCCTCCCGGCGGCCTACCTGGGCTGCGGCGGGCCCCTGGGCCTTTCCTATTCCCGCTTCCCCCTTTTCCGTATCGGGGCGGACACCAGGGAGGAATGGGACTGGAACCTGCTTAAATTCATGGGCCACACAGGCCGCCCCGGTGCCTACCTCAACATAAAAAACACCATCGGACGCTCCTTCCTCAACGGCGTTCTCTTCCTCAACGACCCGGACGTGGTATTCCTGCGGAGCGCGAATTGCAGGCTGACCGAGAACGAAAAGGAGCTTATCGGCCTGGTGAATTTCCTGCTGGCCGGGCAGATCATGTGCTCCGACGATCCGGCGGCCCTTACCGGGGCAGACCTGGCCCTTGCCGGGCGGCTCTCCCGGCTCTACGATGCCCTTGCCGGGGACGAGTACGGGGCCTTCACCCTGGAAAAGGACCTGTACCTTCTGACAAGCCGGAGCGGAAAAACGTCGGGGCTCATCAACCTGCGGGGCCGTCCCTATGCCCTGGAACGAAAGAACGCGAAAAAACTGTACGCCGCCTTTGGGAAGGGAGAGATCCTGGCGGATCACCGCCTGGGGGCAAAGGACGGCGCTTTCGTTTTCGCCCCCCACTCTATCACGGTGGTCAAGGAAGCGGCAGGCGGCCGTACCCTATGAAAAGCGGCTGAAAGACGAGCATTTCCCAAAAACTGAAGTTTTGGAAAAGCTTCAGACAAAAGATTATTTAACCAGGCAAGGATACTATTTGATAGTGCCGCATGGCCCGGCGGGATAGAAAAGCAGAAGGTACTACTTTATGGCCCACACCAGAACGCCGCTAAGGAGGGCCGCCGTGGGGATCCCTAGGAACCTGTTACGCTTGTGGATTTTATGGCTTTTTCGTTGAAAAAACCATAAAATCCCGATTATCGGGTGTCCTTTGGCAGTTTG
>JAISMQ010000183.1 GCA_031276685.1 Treponema sp.
AGTTCGGATCCCCGTTCGCCCCGGAAAGGTGGCGCAGGTAATCCAGAATCACCGTAAGCAGGCGGCGGTTTTTTTCCAGCAGATCGATGATCCGGGAAAGAACGCGGATAAGCTTGTCGACCATGGTCAGATTGGCTTCGGCGCGTACCTTTGCCAGATCCGCTTCGACCGTAAGCAGGAGCTGCTTGATGCTGTAGTTGAATATCTCTTTCTTGTTTTTGAAGTAGATATACAGGGTGGTCCGGGTTATGCCGCAGCGGTCGGCGATTTTTTGAAAGGTGGCGTCCTCGAAGCCCTCGTCAACAAACACGTCCAGGGCCCGTTTCAAAATATCCCCCCGCCTTTTTTCATGCTCTACAACGATGGACATACCGTTCCAACCCCCTACAAGTTCCCATACTGGAAAAAATACGAGCGTATGGCCCCGTTGGTTATCTCCCGGCAGGAGTCCGCAGGACGCCCAAAAAACGATTCAAAACCCGGATGATCGGTAATCACGGCCAGTTTCCAGCCGGGGAAACCCCGGCGCAGGGCGGACATGGCGGCGTAGCGGCGTTCCGCGTCGCCCGGCTCCCCCAGCCGCCTGCCGTAAGGCGGATTGGTGATAATGAAACCGCCGGGCCCCTCCTTCCCGCCGGGGCCCCCGGCGCTTCTGTCCGCGCCGGCCGCACCAAACGGCGACCGGGCCTCCTCCATCGGCAGCCAGCGCAGCTCCGGCAGATCGGGCAGGGTACCCTCCCCGGGCGGGGTACCCTCCGCCAGCGGGACGCCCAGCCTGCCCAGCGCCAGATCCCGGACCCGCCCCAGCGTGGAAGCCGCAAGGGAAACGGCGCGGGGGTCCTGGTCGCTGCCGCCAATTCGTATGACGTGATCGAAATTCACCCGCCCGCGCAGTTCGGCGCGGATCGATTCTTCCAGAACCGGATCCGCAATCAGGAGAACGGCCAGGGCGAAGCGCCGCGCCAGGCCGGGGGCCGCGTCCCAGGCGTAGAGCAGCGCCTCCGCCAGGATCGTCCCGGAACCGCACAGGGGATCGTACAGGGGGAATTTGCGCCGCCACAGGGACAACTGCAGCAGCGCGGCGGCGGTGGTTTCCCGCAGGGGGGCAATCCCGCCCTGCAAACGGTAGCCCCGCTTGAACAGCGGCTCCCCGCTTAAGTCCAGGAACAGCAAAACCCGGTTCTGGTCGATATAGACCCGCAGGCTCGCCGTCTTCCCCCCTTCGGGCAGCCGGTTTGTACCGTGGGCCGCGCAAAGCCGCCCCGCCGCCGCCTTGTGAACCACCGCCTGTACGCTTGTCTCTGCCTTGAGTGCCGATCGGCTGATCCGCACCTTGTCCACCGCCAGGCCCATGCCGGGGGGGATCCACTCCTCCCAGGCCGCCGATCGGGCCCCCTCGAACAGGGCGTCAAAATCCTCGGCGGGGAACGACGCGGCTTCCAGCAGAAGGCGGTCCGCAGCCCGCAGCGCCATAAGCGCCCGGTACAGCCCCGCCAGCCCCGCGCAAAAGCGGACCCTGCCGATGCCCGATTCATCCGCCTTTAGGCCAAGCTTCCGCAGCTCCCCGGAGACGACCCGCTCCGCCCCCACGGCGCAGAGGGCCGCCGCGCGAAAAACCGTTTCCCCCCCGCCCGTCTGTTGTTCCGTATCCACAAAGACAGTATAACACAAAATGTTAATTTGCTGGGGAGTCCCGCGTGAATTGACCACGGCAGGGCAAAAATGGTACAAGGGACCACCATGACCGCCAACTGGAAGAAAAATACCGCGTTGTTTTTGACCGGACAGGCCCTGTCGCTTTTCGGCACGATGATCGTGCAGTACGCTATCGCCTGGCACATAACCCTTACGACCAAATCCGGATCGATGATAACCCTTTTTACCTTCGCGGGATTCCTCCCCATGTTCTTCGTTTCCCCTTTCGCCGGGGTCTGGGTGGACAGGTTCAACCGGAAGTACATTATCAATATAGCGGATGGCGCGATAGCCCTGGTAAGCCTTCTTGCGGCTGTTTCAATTATGGCCGGCATTGACAGCATCGGTATTTTGCTGCTATGCGCCGCCATACGATCATTGGGCCAGGGCGTACAGATGCCGGCAGTCGGCGCTTTTATTCCCGGCATTGTCCCGCAGGAACATCTGACAAAGGCAAACGGTATTCAAAGCAGCATGCAGTCGTTTATTACCCTGGCGGCGCCCGCGATAAGCGGCGCGCTGATGGCGGCCGCCCCGCTGGAGATGCTGTTTTTCCTCGATGTAGTTACCGCCCTTATCGGCATAGCTATTGTTCTGTTTTTTGTCAAAGCGCCGGAACAGGAAAAACCGGCTCCGGCCGCAGCCGGGCAAAAAAACACGGCCTACTTTCACGATCTAAAAGAGGGGATGATCTACATAAAAAAGCACGGCTACGTGCTGCGCATGATTGTTATTTCCGCAGTGTTTCTCTTTTTCTTTTCCCCCGCCGCGCTTTTAACGCCCCTGCAGGTAACAAGGAATTTCGGCAGCGAGGTGTGGCGCCTTTCCGCGATAGAAATTACCTTTTCCCTGGGGATGATGGCGGGGGGTATTTTAATAGGGCTGTGGGGCGGCTTCAAAAACCGCATCCACACCATGGGGCTTGCCTGTGCGCTGTGCGGCTTGCTGGCCGCCGCCCTGGGGATTGCGCCGTATTTCCCGCTGTACCTTGCCCTTATGGCGGTACTGGGGCTCTCGTTCCCGCTTTGGAACGCCCCGGCGATGGTTCTGCTGCAGACCACCGTAGAATCGGCGTTCATGGGAAGGGTCCTGTCGGTTTTTACGATGGTGTCCAGCATCATGATGCCGCTGGGCATGGTTGTTTTTGGCCCCGTCGCGGACCGGATTTCGATAAACACGCTTCTTGCCGGAACCGGCATCATCGTAGCGCTGCTAACCATCCCCCTGGTATCCAGCAGAACCCTGCGGGAAGCCGGGAAAATCCAGCCCCGCACTTAAAACCCGGCCGCCGACCCTTCCCTGTAAAATTCGGCCTGGCATTATTTTAAATTTTTCCACCGGGGTATTCAAACTCCAGGTGCAAATATCTCATTAAATCTTTTACTGTTTGCAATTCAAGCCCTGCTATAAATTTGGCAAAATCATTGCCGTTATTTCTCTCTAAAATTCGGTAATTTGTCCCCAAAAAAGGCGCAAGCGGTCGTGTTGATCGAGTATTCTTATGGCTTTGTTGTATAATTTCGCAGTAACAACAATATTAATGTAATTGATGTAATAATTATAAAAACCATAACTCCAATGAAATTTCCGATAAAATGTTCAAATGATACATCTTTAAATATATACAAAATAATATTATGTATTGGGGTTATAATTGCGAAAAGTGTTGTTGCCAGATAATAGATAATTATACTGCCGATTATTGTAAATATTATGGTTATGATTATTTTCTCGGAATTTTTAATTGTATTTGATAATAGTATGCCATTGGCTATGCTTAAAGGAATAATAACAAACCATTGTTGTCCATCTTGCATAAAAGCCATTAACACTATTGAAATGAACAATATCAACAAATTAATACTACTTGCTATTAACGCCGTACATATCAAATGCGGCATTAGTTTTTTATAAGAACCCATTCTTGCTCCAAACATATTGTACCAATACTATTCCATTCCGTCAACTTTTCTCAATATCCGCTTGGTTTTGGGGGGAACTTCATAAAGAACCAGATAACAACACAAACTGCAATTTAGCTTAATAAACTACAAATTATCGTTATTTGTTGGTTATTGGACACTGTATCTATTATTGTTCATACTATTACCAGGCGCCCTGTGATGCGGGCCTTGCCTGCGGGCGCAGCACGTGGGAGGAGTAATGATGAACAATCCCCGATTTTTTGCGGTTGCCGTTTTTGCGGTTACCGGGACGGTCCTGGCGCTTTGCACCCTGGTTCTTTCCGGGTGCCCCCCTGAATCTTCCAAAACGGTACCGGATCCCCGGCTGGTTAATACCTGGGAAAACGGCGATAAAAACGCGCTGCAAGGCTTGTACAAGAAATTTACGATAGAGCGGGATTATAAATTTACCGCTTCCATCAACCCAATCCACACCGCCGCGTACTATACGGCGTACAATAGGGCTATAGGTTCCGGCAAAGCGGCGGCGGAAGAAGCCGGGAGGAAAGCCCTGGCCGAACTTGCTACGTCCAGGCTGGACGAGCCAAG
>JAISMQ010000225.1 GCA_031276685.1 Treponema sp.
TTTTTGGGGTTTTTCCCCTGCGGGCGGGGAGAAAATCCGCCTTTTTTGGAGTTTTTTTCCAAAACCGGGCCTGCGGGATATCAGAAAATAACATAAGGTTTCAAAAAAGACTGAGAGAACGGGGGTGGGATTGGCATAGCCTTATGAAGGGCAAACGAGATACCAAAACCAAGGAGACGGTATGAAAACCAGCGTCATTCGGTTGGACAACAGTTATTCGGTCGGCATTGAATCTATTGACGAGCAGCACAAACAGCTTATAAGCATGTGTAATAATCTGTACCTGAACTGTTGTAAAAAAGACGATATATCGCGGGATTTCTTCCGCCAGGGCGTTGCGTCCCTGGTCAGTTTTATGCGGTACCATCTTTTTGTGGAGGAGCAGCTTCTTTCCCGTATCGCGTTCCCGGAATTTCACGATCATAAAGAGGAACACAGAAAAGCTGTTGAATATGTTAACGGGTGCCTGGTATACCTTGATACCGGCGAAGAAGCGCGGTTTAAAAAATCGATCCCGAAGATCCGGGACTGCATACTCAGGCATATCACGGTCAGCGACCGCAAGTACGCAAATTACATTCACGCCATGAACCGCTACGCCCCCTGGCACATAAAGGACACATACCTGCCGGTGGAACTCTTTTTGGGTTAGCGCCGGGCTGGTGCATACCGGAGTATTGCGTAAGAGAGCCCCCGCGTATTATTATGTCCGGCTAACAAGGGGGATCTATGATCGTTGTACTCTCCAAGTCTGCCAGTTCCCATGACAAAGAAATGCTCCGCATTTACCTGCGGGATCGGGGCTTTACCCTTAGGGAGCAGTTTTTGGGCGAGGACGCGATCATCGGCGCTTCCGGCAAGGGGGTGGCGGACATACGCGAACTCGGGCTCCTGCCCGGCGTGGAGCGGGTAGCCGCGACCAGCAAAGCCTACGAGCTTGTTTCCCGCGAAACCAAAGCGGAGGATACGATTGTGACGGTGGCCGCCGGCCCCGCGCTGCCGGGGGTAAAGGTCGGCGGCTCCCGGATCACCGTGATCGCCGGCCCCTGCGCGGTGGAAAGCAAGGCTCAGATCATGGAAACCGCCGCGCTGGTGCGGGAAAGCGGCGCCGTCATGCTGCGGGGCGGGGCCTACAAGCCCCGGACCAGCCCCTACGCCTTCCAGGGCCTGGGTATGCGGGGCCTTGAGTTTATGAAGGAGGCGGGGGAAGCCCAGGGCATGCCCATCGTCACGGAAGTGGTGTCCCCGGAGCTGGCGGTCCAGATGAAGGACCTTACCGATATGTTCCAGATTGGGGCGCGGAACATGCAGAATTTCGAGCTTCTAAAAAAAGTGGGCAGCCTGGGGAAGCCGGTACTCCTTAAGCGGGGCCCTTCCGCCACCATAGAGGAATGGCTCCTCTCCGCGGAGTACCTGCTGGCCGCGGGGACCGCCGACGTGGTTCTCTGCGAGCGGGGTATCCGCACCTTTGAAACCTACACCCGCAACACGCTGGACATTTCCGCCATCCCCGTGGTCAAGGGCCTTTCCCACCTTCCGGTCATCGTGGACCCCAGCCACGCGGTGGGCATACGGGCCAAGGTAAGTCCCGCGGCCCTGGCCGCCATCGCCGCCGGCGCGGACGGCCTTACGGTGGAAGTCCACCCCCGGCCCGACGAAGCCCTCTCCGACGGCCCCCAGTCCCTGTACCCGGAACAGTTTGAGCGGCTTATGCGGGACATCGAAGCCCTGGCCCCGGTGGTGGGGAAGGAGCTTCTCAGAACCCCCCATCCTGCGGCGGTACGGACCTTCCACGGGGGCTTCCCCCCCCCGGACGGGGCGCGGGAACTTCCGGTGGCCTTCTGCGGGGAAAACGGCGCCTTCGCGGAGCAGGCTCTGATGCGGGCCTTCGGGGAGGAAGCCCCCCGGCTCCAGGTTCAGAGCTTTCCGGGGATCTTCGACGCGGTGCTGGAAGGCACGGCCGCCGCCGGGGTCGTGCCGGTGGAGAACAGCCAGACCGGGTCCATCCACGAAAACTACGATCTGTTCCTGCGTTACGGCGATATCGCCATTGTGGGGGAAATCAAGCTGCGGATCGTCCACTGCCTTATCGCCGATGAGCGGGCCTCCCTGGACAGCATCGCGGTTGTCCGCAGCCATCCCCAGGGTTTTGCCCAGTGCAAGGAATTTTTGGACCAGCACCCCCATTGGGCCCTGGAGCCGGCCGCCACCACCGCCGGCGCGGTGGCCTCCATTGCGCGGGAAGGGGCGGTCAGCGTCGCCGCCATCGCGGGGGAGGCCGCCGCCCGCGCCCACGGCCTCAGGGTGATCAAGGCGGGGATAGAAACCAACCCGCTCAACTATACCCGCTTCGTGATCATTTCCCGCCGGGTCGGGGACAAGGCCGCCGTCCCACCCAGCCTCGGCTCCGGCCCCCCCAGCAAGGCAAGCCTGGTGTTCTCCGTCCCCGACGAGCCGGGGGCGCTGTTCGGCTGCCTGAAGGTACTCAGCGACCGGGGGATCAACCTTTCCAAGCTGGAGTCCCGGCCCATCCAGGGCAAGCCCTGGGAGTACCTCTTTTACGCGGACGTGAGCGTCCCCGATACCGCCGGGGATTTTGAGCGGGCAATCGGGGAACTCAGGGCCAAAACCAGGGATTTCCACCACCTGGGCGCCTACCGGGCCTCGTTATAGCCCGGGGGAAAAAACGGGCCGTTCCAAACAGGGCGGCCGGAAAGGGCTTCGCGCCTTGGCGCAAAACTGTCGAATGATACAAAAAAATACGCGAATCGTAACAAACTGCTAGACAAAGAACATAAAAAGTGATTAGTATTCAACAAAAGTCGATAAAGTGGTGAAATTTCACGCTTAAGGCCGCCCGGCGGCCCCGCGTGCTGGGGCGGCTTTTTTGAATGGAGGAATAAGATGGCAGTAAAGACGAAGCGTTCGGGGAGTTCTTTCAACTCCCTCAACGCCAAGCGGCAGTTGGAATCGGTGTTTCTGTTTACAACGGGGAAGTGTAACGCCAAGTGCGCCATGTGCTTTTACGCGGACGACATGTCCCAGAAGCAGCCGGATCTTACGTTTGATGAGATCAAGAAGCTGTCCGAGACGGCGGGGGACTTTAAGCGGCTCTGGCTTTCTGGCGGGGAACCGACCTTGCGGGAGGATCTGCCGGAGATTATCGAGATGTTCTACCGGAACAACCACATTACGGACGTGAACTTTCCGTCCAACGGTATTCTGAGCGACCGGATTATCCAGTGGCTCAAGCGGATACGGCAGAGCTGCCCGGACTGCAATATTTCGATCAGCATCTCCCTGGACGGCTT
>JAISMQ010000038.1 GCA_031276685.1 Treponema sp.
CTGGTCCCGGTGGGCTGGTTCTCCACGCGGCTTCCCACCCCGTTCTTCAACAGCGGGTTGTTAAGAACGGCGGTCAGCGTGTCCTCCACGCCCCGGAGAACCCGCTGCGCCTCGTCAAGCATAACGGCGATCTGGGGCAACTGGGCCGGGACAAAGGCCGCAGTTTTTTCCACGCTTTCGACGGTGCCGGAAACCGATTCCAGCGTTGAAACCAGGCCGGTATACACCGGCCCCTCCGGGTCCAGTATCCGGGCGACGGATCCGTCAGGATCGCCCAGGCCTTCGGAGACGGTCTGGAGGTTGGCAAGGATGGGCTGCACGCTCGCGGCGATCTGGTCCACAGTCCCCAGCAGTTGGTCCAGCGCGGTTTGGACCATGACCGGCATCTCCGTCAGGCTCCGGGAAGTCTCCTCAAGGTTGCCCAGGGTCCGCCCCAGCGTGGTATCCCCGGTCCCCTCAAACGCATCGGTCAGGTCCTTTGCCAGGGTTTCCACGCTTGCCAGGACCAGATTCACCTGGGAAAGGATCATGCCGATGCTGTCGTCCTGCTTGGGGATATAGGCAAGCCCCGCGTCCAGGGCCTGTTTCCCCTCGGCGGAGGAAACCGTGGGGATAATCTCCCCCTCCGCGATCTGGTCGTAGCCCAGACCGGCGTAGAAGTGGAACTGGTTCCCCAGACCCACGGGGCTGATGCTGATATCGACCAGCGAGCCCCGGCGGACCCGCGTAATGTAGGTGTCGAAGATGTAGAACCGCACCTCCACGCGGTCGTCCCGCGTAAGATCAAAGGACTTTACGCGGCCGATGGTGAAACCCTTGTACAGTACCGCCATGTTCTTGCTTAAGCCGGCGGCGGAATCGAAGTAGGTAACAAAGTGGTAATCCTTGGCGAACCAGCGCTGGCCGGAACCCAGCAGGATGACCACCGTTACCAGGGCGGCGACGGCGGCGACAACCAGCAGGCCCACCACCTGGTCGGCAAAGCGGATGGTAAATTTCACCGCCGCCCCCCCGCGGGCGGGACGCCGCCGCGCTTCACGGCGCGTTCTCCTTTTCCAGAAAACGGCCCAGGTTGTCGTCGTTCTTAATCTGCGATTCGGCAAGCGTCATGTACAGTTCCCCGCCGGAAATAACCAGCGCCTGATCCGCCAGATCCCGGATAATGTGGAGATCGTGGCTCACGAAAATAATGGTGTGGCCCAGGGCCTTGCGCTCCCGCACCAGCGCCAGCAGCCTCTGGGCGGAACGGTCGTCCAGGGACTCGGTCCATTCATCAAGAAACAGAAGCCGGGGCCGGCACATCAGCGCCCGCGCAAAGGCGACCAGCTTCTGCTCCCCCATGGAAAGCATGGCGGGGCGGATGCCGATATCCCGCCGGTAGCCCACCGCCCGCAGGACCTCCCATACCCGCCCGATCCGCTCGTCGGGGTGCATCGCGGGAAAGTGGACCTGCAGCGGCAGTTCCAGAATCTGCCGGATGCTCTGGTTGGCCCAGAGGGCGGAGTCCTGGAACACCACGGCCCCTTCCTTCCGGAATTCCAGATTTTCCCGGCGGTTCATCTGGGAGACGTTCTTCCCCCGGAACACCACCTCCCCCCGGGAGGGGACCAGGAGGCCGGCGGAAAGCTTTAGCACCGTGCTTTTCCCCCCGCCGGAAGGCCCCACAAGCGCGGTGGCCTTCCCCTCCGTGTAGCTCCAGGAAATATCGCGGACAATCTCCTGATTCTGCGCGGAAAAACCAACACGCGCCAGTTCCAGCAGGGTCTCCATCTAGTAATCATACTACCATGTAGTACAGCGCGGAAAGAAGTACGTCCGCCAGAATACAGCCGCCAAAAGCGGCGCCCACGGCCTTAAGCCCCGCCACGGGCACCTCCGTGCTGGCCCGATCCACGGAAAGGCCCCTGGTGATCGCCGTTATGGAGATGATCATCCCAAAGACGACGCTTTTTAGAACGGAGACCAGCAGGTCCCGCAGGGTCAGCGCCGCCAGCAGGTTGCCAAAGTAGATCCCCGCCGGCATGGCGTTGAACAACTGCGCCACAAGGAAAGAACCCGCCAGGCCGAACAGCGAAAAGTAGATGTTCAGCAGGAACATGGAAACGGTAACGCCCAAAAAACGGGGCGCCGCCAGGTGCTCTATCGGGTCCACGCCCACGGAAATGTAGGCTTCCACCTCGTGGGAGATCACCATCCCCGCCATTTCGGTGGCAATGGCGGTGGCGGACCGGGAGATGATGATAAAAGCCCCCAGCAGGGGCCCCATTTCGCGGGTAATGATGATGATGAGCAGGCTGTAGATGTACTGTTCCTGGGAAAGCTGGGCCAGGAAGGGGATGCCCATCACGTTCACCACCACCCCTATCCCGACCGCCAGGATCGAGGCCAGGCCCAGGGCCTGCACGAAGGTAAACAGGATCTGCATCACCAGGATCTTGCGCGAAGCCCCCGACCGGAACATCCGGGGCACCCCCTTGAGGATCCTGATAAAAAACCCAAGATTGTACAACAAGCCGCCCATGCCGCTCCGCCCGCGCATCCGGGGCATTCCCGCCCGGGAACACCCCCGCGTCACACCCCATGCGCGGAAGCGCCGGGCCCGTCCCCCAGTTTTTCGCGCAAAACCCCGATCTGCCGCTTTAGCTCCCCGCTGTCCGGGCCGCCGGGGAGATCCCTGGCCCGGACCGCCTGCCGGGGGGAAAGGGCGGGGTACAGATCCTCGCCAAAAAGCGGCGAATAGGCCCGCAGTTCCTCCAGGCTCCGCTGGGCAATGCCGCGCTGCCCTGCGGCGATGCAGTCCCGCACGATCACCGCCACCGTTTCATGGGCCCGGCGGAAGGGCATCCCCTTTTTTACCAGGTACTCCGCCGCGTCCGTCGCCTCCAGAAAGCCCCCGGCGCAGGCCGCCTCCATCCGCCCGGTGTCGAAGCGGGCGGCCGCCGCCATGCCCCGGAAGATCCGCAGGCAGCTTTGGGCCGTGTCCAGGCTGTCGAACAGGGCCTCCTTGTCCTCCTGCAGATCCTTGTCGTAGGCGTAGGGCAGGCCCTTGAGCAGGGTCACAAGGTTCCCCACGCTGCGCCCCGCCTTGCCCCGGATAAGTTCCGCAAAGTCGGGGTTCTTCTTCTGGGGCATAATGGAAGATCCGGTACTCCAGGCTTCCCCCAGATCCACGAAACCCCATTCCTCGCTGGACCAGATCACGATATCCTCGCAAAACCGGGAAAGGTGGGTCTGGATGATGGCGCAGGCTGCGGCAATCTCCAGCGCGAAGTCCCGGTCCGCCACGGAATCCATCGAGTTAAGGCTGGGGCGGCGGAAGCCGAGGGCCTTCGCCACGGCCTCCCGGTCCAGCGGCAGGGTGCTGCCCGCCAGGGCCCCCGATCCCAGGGGGCATTCGTCCAGGCGGCCCAGGGCGTCCCCCAGGCGTTCCCGGTCCCGGCTTAGGGCGCAGGCCCAGGCGCAGAGCCAGTGGCCCAGGCTTACCGGCTGGGCCCGCTGCAGGTGGGTATAACCGGGCATCACGCTGCCGGCGTGTTCCTCGGCCCGGTCCAGCAGGACGGACACGGTACGCGCCAGTTCCGCCCGCAGTTCCGGCAGAACCCGCCTAAGGTACAGCCTGGTGTCCAGGGCCACCTGGTCGTTCCGGCTACGCCCCGCGTGGACCGCCCGCCCCCGATCCCCCAGCCGGGCGGTCAGGACCCCCTCGACAAACGAGTGGATATCCTCCGCGCGGGGATCGATCTCCAGGGCCCCCGATTCCAGTTCCCCGCTTATCCGGGCCAGCTCCGCGTCCAGAGCTTCGGCGGTTTCGGCGGGGACGATCCCCCGCGCCCCCAGCATGGCGACGTGGGCCCGGCTTCCCGCAATATCGTCCTGGGCAAGGCGCCGGTCCACGGCGATTGAAGCCTGAAACGCAAACGCCTCCCGCCCCGGCTTTTCCGCGAGCCGCCCGGCCCACAGCGGGGAAGCCTGCCGGGGGGCCCCCTGGCCTTCGGTCATAAAAATCCCCCGCCCAAAAAAACGGCCCGCGGGACAGGCTGCGGCGCGGCGCGGCTCATATCAGGGGGATCGCCAGCCTGAGCAGGGCGGTGACCCGCTCGGCGTTTTCGGCGAAAACCTTGGCCACGGCTTCCCAGGTAACCTGCTCCTCGCCCTCGCGCCAGGAATCGTAGTCGGTACTCATGGCCAGGGCGGCGTAGGGGATTTCCGCCTCGTTGGCCAGGGCGGCTTCGGTGGCTATGGACATATTGATAATGTCGCCGCCCAGCAGCCGGAACATCCGGGATTCGGCGGCGCTGGAAAACCGGGGCCCCTCGATGGTTACCACGGTCCCCTTCTCGTGGAAGGGATAACCCAGATCCCGGCACTGTTCGATCAGGAGCCGGCGCAGATCCCCGTCAAAGGGGTTCCCCATGGGGGTATGGACGGGCTTGTGGGGGGCGAATCGTTCGTGGAAGCTCATCTTCCGCTGTTTGGTAAAATCGATAAACTGATCGATAACAACCAGATCCCCGCGCTGGATATCCTCCCGCAGGGACCCCACCGCAGTGGTGGCCAGGATATGGCTGCAGCCTGCGGCCTTGAGGGCGGCGATATTCGCCCGGTAGTTCACCTGGCCGGGGGGAATCGTATGCTCCCGGCCGTGGCGGGCCAGCAGCGCCACCTCGGTTCCGCCGATGGTCCCCCGTTTGAGGGGGCTTGAAGGCTCCCCGTAGGGGGTCGTAACCTCCTCGTCCCGGCTGTTGGTCAATATATCGGGATTGTCCAGCCCGCTCCCGCCGATTACGCCGATTCGCGCCATAGCGCCCTCCTATCCTTGATCGGGGTACAACGAACGTATCCCCTGTTCCGATGCCCTGCACAGGCCCCGCTCGGTAATAAGGCCCGTGATGTAGCACGCCGGCGTCACATCGAAGCCCCAATTCCGGGCGGGGGCGCCGTCCGGGCAGATCCGGACGGTTTCTATCCCGCCGGAGGCGGTTTTGCCGCTCATACAGCGCAGCTCGTCCGCGTCCCGCTCCTCAATGGGGATCTCCGCCAGCCCATCTTTCATCGTAAAATCAAATGTCGAGGAAGGAAAGGCCACGTAGAACGGGACCCCGTTGTCACGGGCCGCCAGGGCCTTGAGGTAAGTGCCTATCTTGTTCGCCGCGTCCCCCCGGCTTGTCACGCGGTCCGCCCCCGTGAGCACCCGGTCCACCTTGCCGTGCTGCATCAAATGCCCCCCGGCGTTGTCGGCGATAAGGTCGTAGGCCACCCCGTACTGGCCCAGCTCCCAGGCGGTCAGGCTTGCCCCCTGGTTCCGGGGCCGGGTCTCGTCCACCCAGACGTGGACCGGGATGCCCCGCTCCGCCGCGGCGTAAACCGGGGAAAGGGCGGAGCCGTGATCCACAAAGGCCAGGGCCCCCGCGTTGCAGTGGGTCAGCACGTTGACCGGGGCCCCCCCCTTGCGCGCCGCCGCCTTTT
>JAISMQ010000271.1 GCA_031276685.1 Treponema sp.
GTCCGGGGGAACAAGAACCAGATTTTGAACGAGCTTCACCCCGGAAGCTATTTCGGCGAATACGCCGCCCTTACCGGGGACAAGCGGATGGCGGATATTCAGGCCAACGGGACCGTCCAGGTCTACGAGCTCAGTACCAAGGTCCTCCACGCCCTTACCAGGAGCCAGCCGAGGATATACGGCCTTTTTTTGAAGAGCATCTACGACCAGGCTTCGGACAGGTACCAGAATCTGGTCCGGCTTCTTAACGCCCGCCGCGGCCTGGGCTCCGGCGCGGCGGCGAAGTCCCACAGCGGCCTTTCCCTGTTTGTTAATTACTACCTGGTGTTCCTGGTTTTTTTCAACCTTATCCTCTTTATGCCGGACCTGGCGGCCCTGGGCTCCCACCCGCTGTGGCTCTGCTCCCCGATCGTGTTTCTGGTGCTTTACATCGTGATAACCCGCCGGGCCTTGGAATCGATTGTTCTGGCGGGGCTGTACATCTCGATCATGCAGGCCCGGGCGGGCTTTATCGGCGACTACCTGGACCGCGTAACCGCCTCGCTGGGGGACAACTCAAGCCTTATCCTTATGGTCGTGCTTATGGGCGCCCTTACCCGGCAGTTTTCGGCCTCCGGCAGCATCAACGCCCTTAAATTCGTCGCCGAAAAACGGATAAAAACCGGCCGGGGGATCCTCTTTTCCGCCTTTTGCTCCATGGTTTTTATCTCCATCGACGAATATCTGAGCATCCTTATCAACGGCGCCTGTTTTACCCCCCTTTCGGACCAGAAGAACCTGCCCCGGGAAAAATCGTCCTTCGTTCTGGGGATGACCCCGATGGCCCTCTGTATATTGAACCCCCTGTCCCTTACGGGGCTTTACCTTACGGGGGTTATTGTGAGTTCCGGGGGCGGGGCGGATCTGTTCATCCGGGCCGTCTGCTACAATTTTTCCGCCCTGCTCGCCCTGTTTTTTATCCTGCTGCTGATCCTCGGCATACTGCCCCCGGTGGGCGCTTTGAAAAAGGGGATCCTCCGGGTTAAGGAGGGGGGGAACCTGTGGCCGGAGGGTACCTCGGTCGACCAGGGCCGGGACAGCCCGAACCGGGGGAAGGTGACGAACCTGGTCCTGCCCATCCTGGTGCTGATCGGCGCGTCGGTCGCGGCGGGAACCCTGGAAAGCGGGCGCCTGTCGGTAAACGTGCTGTACGGCATGCTGGTTACGCTGATCTTTACGTTTATCCTCTACTGCGCCCAGCGTTACATGAGCCCCGAACAGTTCTTTAACAACCTTATCTTCGGTTTTGAAAGTATGCTGGCCCCGGTTGTCATGTTTATCGTGTCCAGCGTTTTCGCCGCCGGCATAGAGGATATCGGTTTTTCCGCCTGGCTTGACGAGGCGGTGCGGAACCTTGTCGGCGGGCAGTCCTGGGTGCTGCCGGCCCTGATCTTCGCCGTCTGTACGCTGGTGGGGGCCCTGTTCGACAACCCCTGGGCCATGTACGCCCTGGGTATGCCCATCGCGCTGGAACTGAGCCGGGCCGTGGGGATGGACCCGGGGCTCTTCGTAGGGGCGGTCTGCGCCGCCGGTTTTGCCGGCAACGAGATTGCCCTGGGCGATATTTTTTTTGAAGGGCCCATGCTGGGCATAAATCCCATTGTCTACTACCGGGCCAAGCTGCCCTACGCCGTCTGCTTTACTACGCTGGCTTTTTTGGCCTATGGCCTTGCGGGGTATATCCTCCGTGGCTGAACTGTTGCGGCTGCAGGGCATTACGAAGAAGTTCGGCGCGACGCCGGTGCTGAGGGGCATCGATCTGAGCGTAGGGGCCGGGGAATTCGTCACGCTTTTGGGGCCTTCCGGCTGCGGGAAGACCACCACGCTCAGGATCATCGCGGGGCTGGAAACCGCGGATTCGGGCCGCGTCTTCCTGGGGGGCGCCGATGTAAGCGCCCTGCCGCCCGACCGGCGGGACGTGAACATGGTGTTTCAGAATTCCGCCCTGGTCCCCCACATGAACGTGGCCGCCACTATCGGCTACAGCCTTAGGGTAAAGAAGAGGCCGCGCGGGGAAATACAGGAAGCCGTGCGGAAAGCCCTGGAAATGGTCAGGCTGTCCGGTTACGGGCGGCGTATGCCTTCCGAGCTGTCGGGGGGCCAGAAACAGCGGGTCGCGGTGGCCCGCGCCCTGGTAAATTCGCCCAAGGTGCTGCTGCTCGACGAGCCCCTGGGGGCCCTGGACCTGCAGCTCCGCCGCCAGATGCAGCTTGAACTCAAGGGGCTCCAGCAGAGGCTGGGGATTGGCTTTGTCTACATCACCCACGATCAGGAAGAGGCCCTGAGCATGTCGGACCGCGTCGCCGTGATGCGCGACGGGGCCTTTGAGCAGGCGGGGCCGCCGGAAGAAATTTATGACCGCCCCCGGACCAGGTGTGTGGCCCGCTTCGTGGGCAGCGCCAACATCATCCGCGGCGCGTCCGGCACGGTTGCCGTCCGTTCGGAGTGGGTGCGCGTGGGCCCCCTTCCGGATCCCCGCGCCTCCGGGCCGGGCTTTCCAGACAGGCCGGGTTTCCCGGCCACGGTTAGGGGCAGCCAGTTCGCCGGGGGGCAGACGCGGATCAGCCTAAGCCTTGACGCCACGGGGGAGGAGATAACCGCGAGCCGCCAGGGGCTCTACGCGCCGGGGGAAACCGGGCGGCGGGTCTGGGTAAGCTGGGAAGAAGAGCACGCGGTCCCCGTAGAGGACAGCGGGGGGGATCTGTGAAGCGCGGTTCCGCCTTTGCGATGGCCCTGCCCCTGTACCTCTTTACGCTGGTCTTTGTCCTGGGGCCCCTGCTGTACATGCTGGCCCTGAGCTTTATGCGCCGGGAGGGGGCCTTCGGGGTGGCCCTGGACTTTACGCTGCGGAACTACCGCCGCATCGCGATTCCCGAATACGCCGCCACGTTCTACCAGTCGCTGCGCCTGGCGCTTCTCTGCACGGTCCTGGTAACGCTCTTCGGCTACCCCTTCGGCTACGTCATGGCCAGGCTCAGCCCCCGCTGGCGGGGGAGGGTGATGCTGATTCTGATTATCCCCTTTTGGACCAGTTCCCTGATGCGGCTCTCCGGCTGGATCATCGTGTTCCGTTCCAACGGGACCCTGGACAGGATCCTTATGGCCCTGGGGCTTTCGTCCGCCCCCCTGCGCCTGCTCTACAGTTACCCGGCGGTGGTTACGGGGATGGTCTACGTGCTGCTCCCCTTTATGATCTACTCGGTTTTTGTAAGCGCCGAAAAGATGGACTGGGCGCTGGTCGAGGCGGCGCGGGTTATGGGGGCGTCCGCGCCCCGCGCCTTTTTGACGGTGACCCTGCCCCTGACCATGCCGGGGCTCTTTTCCGGCATCGTCCTGAGCTTTATCCCCTCGATGGGCCTCTTCTTTATCGCCGACATTCTGGGGGGCAACAAGGTGGTGCTGGTGGGGAACCTTATCCACGAACAGTTGATGCAGGGCCACGACTGGCCCTTCGCCGCCGCCCTGAGCGTCGTGCTGATGGTTCTGACCAGCGGCTTTATTTTCCTCTACCGCGTCCTTGCCCGGTTCTGCGGCGGGAGCGGGGAACTGGAGGGCCTGGTATGAGGGGGGCCGGGCCGAAATTCGGCCTCCCGGGATCCGGCGGGCCGAAATTCGGCCCCGCGAAGATCTACATCTCCGCCGTGCTGGCGCTGATGTACGTGCCCATCCTCCTGGTGATTGTTTACTCGTTTAACCGGAGCCGGCAGAGTTCCCAATGGGGGGGCTTTTCCCTGTACTGGTACGGGGAACTGTTCCGGGACCGGGCCCTGTTCGAAGCCCTGCTCAACAGCCTGATCCTGGGGGTCCTTTCAAGCTTCTGCGCGGCGGTAATCGGGGTTCTGGCGGCCTCCGGCATGGCCCGGGCGAAGCTTCCGGGGGCGAAGGGCGTCGAAGCCCTGGCGGTTCTCCCCATCATTACGCCGGAGGTCGTCATGGGCATGGTGTCCCTGGCCTTCTTCGCCTTTCTTTCGATCCCCTTTGGCATGCTTACCCTGCTGCTGGCCCATACCTCTATGTGTATTCCCTACGTGTTCCTCCTGGTAAAGGCCCGGCTCGCGGGGATTGACAAGAGCCTTTTGGAAGCGGCCCGTGACCTTGGGGCGGGGGAGTGGCGGGCTTTTCGCGATATTACCCTGCCCCTGGTTATGCCCGCCGTGGTTTCGGGGCTGCTCATTTCCTTTGCCATGAGTTTTGACGACGTGATTGTCAGCGTGTTTGTTACCGGGGTAAACACCAATACCCTGCCCGTCAGGATCTACACCTCGCTCAAGGTGGGGGTAACCCCCAAGATCAACGCCATGTGTACGCTGCTGTTCGCGCTGACGGCGCTTCTTTCCCTCTGTTCCGCGATCATTTCCGGCTACGGCGGCCGGTCAAAAAACGCCGAAAAAAAAATCGAAGGAGAAATATGATGGACAAGAAAAGGCTGTTTTCCGCGCTGGCGCTGCTGGCGGTGCTGGCCTCCGGTTCCCTTTTTGCCGGGGCCCGGCGGGAATCGAAGCGCCTGACGATCTACACCTGGGAGGAGATGTTCCCCCAGGAGATTCTGGACGGTTTTACGGAAAAGACGGGGATCATTATCAACTACGTGAATTTTGATTTCAACGAAACCATGCTGACCAGGCTGCGGGCCGCCGGGGGCGGGGATTACGACCTGGTAATTGCCGACGACTACATCATCGAAAGCGCCATTGCCGAAGGGCTGGCGCGGAAGCTCGACAAGGCGGCGCTGCCCAACTACGGCAACATCAACCCGCTGTGCCTCCGGCCCTTTTATGATCCCGATGACGAGTACACCGTGCCCTACGGGGCCGGGGTCCAGACCATCGTGTACGATCCGGCGCGGGTAAGCCGCGCCATAACCGGATACGCGGATCTGTGGGATCCGGGCTTGCGGAACAGCCTGGGGGTGACCGCCAACCCGAGGGTGATCAACGGCCTTGCCCTTAAGCGCATGGGGAAGAGCTACAACGAAGCCGATCCCCGGATAATCGCCGAGGCGGGACAGTTGATGCTGGAGCTGGCGCCGAATATCCGGCTTATCAAGGACGACTTTCTGGACGAAGACCTCCTTTCCGGGGAGGTCTCCGCGGCGGTGATGTACACCGACCAGGCGACGCGGGCCATGATGTCCCGGCCGGATTTTAAGATGGTGTACCCAAGCGAGGGTATCGGCTACGGGCTGATGGGGGCATTTGTCCCCGCCAAGGCCCCCAACGCCCAGGGGGCGCTGGCCTTTCTCGACTACATCCTGGACCCCCGGCGCGGGGCGCAGTGCTTTGAGCATCTGGGGTACTACTGCACCTTCTCCGCGTCCGACCCGCTGATAAGCCCCGAATACCGGTCCTTCTTAACGCTGCCGGAGGGCTTTTCCGGCGCGGAGACCATCCGGGCGGTCAGCCAGGAGGCGGAGGAGGAACACGAGCGGGTGTGGACCGCCTTTAAGCAGGCGGCGGGGCAGTAGCGCCGGGATCGCGGCGGGCCGCCAGGGCTTCGGCCCGTTCCCGGCAGGAAAGGGGCGCTTCCACGGTTTTTAGCCGGGATTTCTGCCCGGCGGCCACCCTTACCATGCTCCGGGCGCAGCCCAGGGCGGCGGCGAGAAAGCGGCACAGTTCCGCGTTGGCTTTGCCGTCTTCGGGGGCTGCGGCGATGCGGACCTTGAGCCGCCCGTCTTTGATCTCCCCGGCCTCCGTTTTTCCGGCGCCGGGCTGGGCCTTGATGTCCATCAGGATCGAATCCCCCCGGACCCTGGGCCACGCGGTCACGGGCGCTCTCCCGTGCCGCCCGGTTTCCGGGCGCGGGGCAGCCAGCGGGGTTCCCCGATCCGCCATGCGTAGGAGCCGGCGCCGATGGGGCGGTACGCCATGTTCGCCACTGCGGCGGCCCTAAAATCGCCCCCCCGCCTGCGGGGGGGAAGAATTTCCCGCGGATCGTCCGGGCCCAGCGCCGCGCAGCCCACGAGGGGCGCGGGGAAAATTTCCCTGATTTTTTCGCCGGGAAGATCGCCGGGGCCCAGGGCGATGTCCAGACGGGGGCCGTACAGGGAGACGGGGAGGCCGGGCAGCGGGAGGACCGCGTCCGCCCCCAGGCGCAGGGTCCCGTCCCTGCCCCCCGCCAGGGTCAGTTCCCGCAGGCGCCGGGCCAGATCCTTTAGTTCGGCCCCGGCCAGGGGCGAGCTGAGCCAGGCCAGCGGCGATACCTGGGGGAACGACCAGGCCCCCCACAGGCCGGAGGCGAAGAGTTCCGCGCTCCATTCCCGCAGGATCTTCCGGCTGTCCCGGTGGGGGACCAGAACCGCCAGGTACAGCGCGCCCTTAGCCCCCCGTCTTCTTCCCATGCTCCCCCGCATCCACTATCATAAAGTCTACATAGTATACGTTGTCGAGGAACCGAAATGAAGTACAAAACCAGGCGTCTTGCGGATCGCTTTGTGGAAACCCTGTCCCTCTGGCCCGGCGTCGAGTGTATCACCGTCAGCGAGGCGGCCATGCAGGATACGCTGGACCCCTATTTCGCCCTTATCCTGGACGTGTTTTGCTCCGCCGCCATCCCCGGGCCAAAAACGCGCAGCGAGCTTTACGGCGGCGACCTGCTGAGCTTTGAAAGCTCCCCCCAGGGGCTCAAGGACCGTTTCCTTATCGGGGACATCCCCATCAGGCTGGAGTACAAGTCCACCGTCCAGGTGGAAGAGCTGGTGGACATCGCCCTGCGCCGCGCGGATTCCCTGTGGCTTATCAAGGATTCGGGGACCTACGGTTTTTACCGCCTTGCCGGCGGGGAGGTCCTCTTTTCCCGGACCGACTGGCTCAGCGTAATCCGGCGGCAGTTGGCGGACCTGGGGGATCGGTTTTGGTCCGGGATGCGCGCCGCCAGCCAGTCGAAGATGGAGCATTTTCTCAACGATCTGGGGGCCGCGTACCTGCAAAACGACGAATTCCACTACCTCCTTGCCTCGGCGGGGTTTATCAAAGAGGCCTGCCTTACGCTGTTCTGCGTGAACCGCCGGTTTGAGCCTTCCCACCGTTCGTACTACAAACAGGTGCTGGAGCTTCCGTCCCTGCCGGACTCGTTCCCGGCGGAGCTTGAGAATTTTGTTCGCCAGAGCCCGGAGATGACGATGAACCGCCGCTATTCCCTGGCCCAGGTAATTGCCCGGAGCATTGTAAACCTGTGATCCGCTTTCTGCGCCTTGTCGCGCCCCTTGTGGTCCTGGGTTCCTGCAGCCGTTTTTCCCGGACGTCCGTGGAATTTCAAACGGGCCTGGCCGGGAGCATCCTCTACGCCCCGGACAGGCGGGCCGCGTCGGGGGTCCTGGATTTTTCCGGGGCGCGGTCCGTTGAATTCCGCCCCGATCCCCCGCTTCCCGTCCCCGCCCTGGTATCGCTGGAACTGGAATACGGCACGGGGCCGGGCCTGGAATTTGTCCTGTCCTACGCGGCCTCCGGGGCCCCCGGGGAGGCCCCCTCGTTTGTCCTGCCGGAAGCCCGCGTCCCGATCCGCTACGCCGTGCCCCTGGAGGGGGATACCCTGGACGCCCTTAGAATCGGCCTGGCGGGCGCTTCGGGCGGCGCAAGCGGCGCGGAAAGCGCAAACGGCGCAGGCGCTTCGGGCGCGGCCCTGGAGTTGAAGTCCCTGTCCCTGATCGGGCGCTGGTACGGCGTCGAGCGGGACGGCCGGGGTCTGAGGATGAGCCCCTTTGTATCCGCCGGGGGGCCGGAGCGTGTCGATATCGACGTTCCCGCAAACTTCGCCTTTCCCGGCGGCGCGGACCTTGAGATCCGGGCCCGGGGGATGGTCCGCTGGACCGCCGGGAGCTTCCGTTTCGAACGGCCCGCCGGGGGGGGCTTCGTTATCCCCTCCGGCGTTTTCCCCGGCCGGGCCCACCGGGTGCTGGTGGAAGGGGAGGGCATAACCGGCGTCCGCCTGGTCCCTGCCCAGTACCGGCCCTTCCCGTCGCCCGTCCCCCTGGACCCGGCGATGGTCCTCAGCTACCCCTACATTTCCTGGCGCCGTGAGGACTACGAGGTCTTCCGCTGGGACGCCTTCCCCTCCCTCCTCATATTCGACACC
>JAISMQ010000045.1 GCA_031276685.1 Treponema sp.
CCGCCGGCCGCCATCTTGCCGATAGCTTCCCAGAGGCCGTTGAGGTAGGCGATGCCCAGGGCGCGGTCGTAAAGGCCGTAGCCGGGGCGGGCGGTTTCGCCCCAGATCATGCGGCCGTGGTCGGGGCGGATATAGCCGTCAAAGCCGATGTCGTAGTAGGCCTTCATAATCTCGAACAGGTCAAGGCTCCCGTCGCAGGAAAGGTGGCTGGACTCGTGGAAGTTGCCGGGGGATTCGATTTTGATGTTCCGCACGTGGGCAAAGTAGATGCGTTTGCCAAAGCGGCGGATAAGGGCGGGGATGTCGTTGGCGGGGTTGGCGCCAAGGCAGCCGCTGCAAAGGGTAAGGCCGTTGCAGGGGCTGTCCACAAGGCCGAGAATGCGGTCCAGGTCCTGGGCGTGGCGGACGATCCGGGGGAGGCCGAAGATGCCCCAGGGCGGGTCGTCGGGGTGGATCGCCATTTTGACGCCGTACTCTTCGCAGACGGGGATGATCCGTTCCAGGAAGTACTTAAGGTTGGCCGCCAGTTCTTCTTCGCCTATGTCCC
Organism: Treponema sp.; assembly: GCA_031276685.1. Lineage (GTDB taxonomy): Bacteria > Spirochaetota > Spirochaetia > Treponematales > Breznakiellaceae > JAISFT01. Next base: position 548 of record JAISMQ010000045.1, read on the forward strand.
GGTAACTGGTAAAGAGTTCTCCGAGCCGGGCCATGCGCTCCGGCTCCCAGCCGGGGAGGGAGTAACCCTGGCTGCCCGAGGCAACGGTTTCGGCGATGCGTTCGGGGTCGATCTGGTCCACCCGGGACTGCTCGTAGGCCAGGGCGGTGGAGCCGTCCGGCAGGGGCCGGGCAAGATCGCTGCGGGTCCAGTCGAAGACGGGCATAAAATTATAACAGATAACCTTGACGCCGTGTTCGCCCAAATGCTTGATCGTGGTTTTGTAGTTTTCGATATAGCGGTCCCGGCCGCCGGCGCCGGTTTTGATGTCGTCGTGGATGTTGACGCTTTCGATAACTTCCAGTTCCAGGCCGGCGCCGTTGACTTCCTGTTTGAGGGCGGCGATCCGCTCCCGGGGCCAGACTTCCCCCACGGGGATATCCGCCATCATGGCAACGACCCCGGACACACCGGGGATCTGCCGGATCTGCCGGAGGCTTACGGAATCATCGCTGGACCCGAACCAGCGGAATGTCATCTTCATGTCTTACCTCTAAACCTAAAAATTTAAACCACGGGACCCGGCGCGCCGGACCCCGTGGTTGTGGCGCTTGCGGCGGGAAGAATCCTACAGGCCCAGCAGGTACTGGTTCAGAACGTTTTCCAGGTACTCCTGCTTGCCGCTGGTAAGGCCGTGTTTGCCGTAACCGTTCTGTCCGATGGCGGCCAGATCTTCCAGGGACAGTTCCCCTTTTTCGAATTTGGCCCCGTCGCCGGAGTTAAAGGAACTGTAGCGCTTCTTTACAAAGCCGGGGATCGTGCCGTCGTTGATGATCCTCTGGGCAATCTCCAGGCCCGCGGCGAAGGCGTCCATGCCGCCGATGTGGGCGATAAAGAGGTCCTGGGGATCGATAGAGTTGCGGCGGATCTTGGCGTCAAAGTTGAGGCCCCCGGTGGTAAAGCCGCCGGCCTTGAGGATGGCGTACATGGCCTGGGCGGTTTCGTAGAAGCTGGTGGGAAACTGGTCCGTGTCCCAGCCGTTGCGGGGCTCCCCGCGGTTGGCATCCACGGAGCCGAAAAGGCCGGCGGCGGCGGCGGTTTCCAGTTCGTGGGCAAAGTCGTGGCCCGCCAGTTCCGCGTGGTTGGCTTCGATGTTCAGCCGGAAGTCCTTGTCCAGGCCGTTGGCCTTGAGAAAGCCGATGACCGTTTCGGTGTCGTAGTCGTACTGGTGCTTGGTGGGCTCCATGGGTTTGGGCTCGATGTAAAACGCGCCCTTAAAGCCCTGCTTGCGGGCGTAGTCCCGGGCCAGGGAGAGGAAAAGGGCCAGGTGTTCCTTTTCCCGTTTAAGGTCCGTGTTGAGCAGGCTCATGTAGCCTTCCCGGCCGCCCCAGAAGGTGTAGCCCTGGCCCCCCAGCTCGATAGTGGCGTCAATAGCCGCCTTGACCTGGGCCGCCGCCAGGGCGACAACGCCGAATTCCGGGTTGGTGGCGGCGCCGTTCATAAAGCGGGGATGGTTAAAAAGATTCGCCGTACCCCACAACAGTTTTACCCCTGCGGCTTTTTGCAGCTTCTTGGCGCGGGCAACCAGGGTAAAAAGGTTTTTCTCGCTTTCAGCGGGGTTTGCCCCTTCGGGGGCCATGTCCCGGTCGTGGAAGCAGTAAAATTCCGCCCCCAGCTTGCTGATAAATTCGAAGGCGGCGTCCATCTTGTGTTCCGCCGCTTCCATGGGGCTCTTGGCGTCGGCAATCCAGGGGTGCTGGTGGGTGGCGGAACCGAAGGGGTCCGTGCCGTCGGCGCAGAAACTGTGCCAGTAGGCCACCGCGAAACGCAGGTGGGCCTTCAGTGTCTTTTTGCCCACCTTTTTTTCCGGGTCGTAAAACTTAAAGGCCAGGGGGTTGTCGCTCTCCGGCCCCTCGTAGGGGATCTTGCCGATTTTCGGGAAGTACTCTTTGTTCCCGACGTAGAAATCCGCCATGGTTTTCTCCTGCGCGGCACGGTGGCCGCATGTTGAATTTAACGGACAGCCCCCGGAGCCTGCGGCCCGGCGGCATGGTCCTCCGCCAGCGATCCGTTCTAACGGTTTGTCGTAACGGCCCGCGTTAGCGGTACAGGGGGCCCAGGGCCCCCAAGTATTTCTCGTATTCGGCGTAGGCCCTGTCGTAGGCCGCCACCGCTGCGGGCTCCGGCCGGATGGTCCGGCCCCCCTCTATGCCCACGTGGGCGGCGCAGAGGGCCTCTATGGAACTGTCCCCGCCTTCCAGTTTTTCCAAAGTCCAGAGGGCCTGGATAACCCCGCCCATCGCGGCGGCCTCGTCCCCGGCGGGAAGCACCACCGGCAGGTTGGTAACGTCGGCGGCGATCTGCTGCCACAGGGGGCTCTTGGCCCCGCCGCCGGTAAGCCGGATCTCCCTGGCGGTAAAGCCCAGGTCCCGGAACCCCGCCAGGCCGATCCTCATGCCAAAGATGGCGGCTTCCAGGCTGGCCCGGGCGATGTTCGCCCTGCTGAAGTTGGCGGCGGTGACGCCGTTGATGCTGGCCCGGCCAAAGGGCAGGTTGGGGGTCCGCTCCCCGTTGAAGAAGGGCAGCACCACGACGCCCTCCGCGCCGGCGGGGGCCTTCGCGGCTTCCCCGTCAAATGCCTTTACGTCCAGGCCGAAGAGGGCCCGCAGTTCCTCGCTTGCCACGGTGCAGTTCATCGTGCAGAGCAGGGGGAGCCAGCCCCCGGTGGAAGAACAAAAGGCCGCCAGGTTCCCCGTGGGGTCTATCACGGGCTTCCCGGAAAAACCGAACAGGGTGCCGCTGGTCCCCAGGCTCATGGCAAGGGTCCCGTCCCGCACCGTACCCGTGCCGATGGCCCCCATCATGTTATCCCCGCCGCCGGCGGCCACCACCGCCCCCTGGGGGATGCCGTAGCGGGCCGCCGCCTCTGCGGAAACCCGGCCCGCCGGCGCGCCGGGGGGGATAAGTTCCGGCAGGGCCTTGCGGACCCTGGGGCCGATAAGCTCGCAGACCTGCGCCGACCAGCCGCGCGTGCGCACGTCAAACAGGGCGGTACCGGAGGCGTCCCCGTATTCCGCCGTGTATTCCCCGGTAAGCCGCCAGTTGATGTAATCGTGGGGGAGGAGGATATGGGCAAGTTTGGCAAAAGCTTCGGGCTTGTGGTTCTTGAGCCACTGGATTTTGGGGGCCGTATAGCCGGGCCGCATGGGGAGCCCCGCCAGCGCGATAAGGGCGGCCTCGCACCCGGCGGCCCTGGTAAGCTCGTCACATTCGGCCTGGGTGGAGGTATCGCACCAGAGCTTGACGTTGTAGAGCGCCTTCCCCTCCGCGTCCAGCGGTACCAGGCTGTGCTGGTGGCCGGAAACCCCCAGCGCGACGACGGTCTTTTTCAAAGCCCCGTCCAGCTTGTCAAAACAGGCGGCCAGGGCCTGGTCGTACCATTCGGCCTTCTGCTCCCGCTCGCCGTTGTTCCCGCTTATCATGTCCACCGGAACCTGGGCCTTGGCCACCGTTGCCTTCTTGTCCCAGTCGT
>JAISMQ010000046.1 GCA_031276685.1 Treponema sp.
TGTATTGCCTTTATTAACGCATCGTAATTATATAAAGGCTCCCCTATACCCATAAAAACAATTCTGTTTATGGTTTCCTTTAGAAAAATGACTTGTTGTACTATTTCAGATGCAGTCAGATTTCTTATTAACCCGTTTTTCCCGGACTCACAAAAAATACACTGTACCGGACATCCAACCTGCTTACTTACGCAGGCGGTCATTCCGGTATTCCGTCTTATGCAAACGGTTTCTACAAATTTATCATCGGATAATTCAAAGATGTATTTTTTTGTATTTTCATCTGTAATTACATCCTTTATTCGGATTGTACGGGCTTTTTCTCGTAAACCATTTTTGTATAGGAACGAATATAATACCTTGGATTCATGCTCCCCAATAACGGCATTAATTTCGTCATAGGTAAACCCGAAAGGATCGTTGATAACGTCAACAATTGAACAACTGTTTCCATGAATGTTTTTCACAATTAACCCCGGAATAAAAAGACATGCCACTCCCGTCAATGGAAACTCCATTGAAGTTCTTGAGAAATGGCTTTACTGGTTAACTATAAAAAACAAAATTTCATGTTATTTTCTTTAATACCATACATTAGTCAATTTTGTCAACTATTTTTCCAGCAAGATTTAGGGCGGCCGGGGTAACGGAATTTTGCGAAATTCTTGTAAATTCCCTTTGTTTCTCTTGCGATAACTTTTTAATTGAGGTATAATCGAAAGCATATATGGAATCGGCGGCACGGGAACAGATGATTTTGGGCTCCCTTCTGGAAAAGGGCTCGATTACGGTGGCCGGTTTGAGCCGCGACCTGGCTGTTTCCGAGGTGACGATACGATCGGATCTTAACAGTCTGGAGAAGCGGGGCTTCCTGAGCCGGGTTCACGGCGGCGCGGTCCCTTCGATCCACCCCCACATTCTGGAGCGGCAGAACCTTAGGGTCGAGGAAAAGCAGGACATCGCCAGGGCGGCGGCGGCTCTGGTGCGGGACGGCGATACGATCATGATCGAGGCGGGGACAACGCCGGCCCTGGTCTGCCGCTACCTGGGGGGCAGGCGCGATGTCCACGTTATCACCAACTCGGCGCTGGCCTTTGCGGCCGCCAAAAACAACCCCGCCCTAAAAATCACCCTGTGCGGCGGCGAATTCCGGAGCAGTACCGAATCCTTTGTCGGCCCTATCGCCGAAGAGACGATACGGCGCTTCAACGTCAGAATCGCCTTTGTCGGCACCGACGGGTTCGGCGTCCGGGGCATTACCACCCATCTGCTTGAAGGCGGCGAGGTTATCAAAGTGATGAAGGAGCGGGCGGGGCAGACCATCCTGCTTACGGATTCCAGCAAGTACGGGCGCGCCGGCCCGGTAACGATTATGCCGCTTTCGGAAGCGGACGGTATTATTACGGACTGCCGGATCCCCCCGGAGGCCGCCGCCGAAATGGGGGAGCTTGTTCGTATTGTCGAGGAAAAAGACGCCGCCGTTACGCGGCTCTGGTTTAAGGGCGCCGGTAAAAAGCCCGGTTAGCTTTTTGCGGACCCTTGCAGTTTTAAGCGAAAACGCCGTTTTTCGGCGCTTCCGTAATTTTTTATGAGGAGTAGTGAATGGCCAACATTCTGATCATGCCCCGGCAGGGCAATACGGTGGAATCCTGCGTTATCGGCGAATGGAAGGTGACGGAGGGCGACACGGGGGCCGCCGACACCCCGGTATGCGTGGTGGACACCGACAAGGCGACCTTCGAGGTTCCCGCCGGGGCCGCCGGTACGGTGCTGAAGATCTTCCACCCCGCCGGAGACGATGTTCCGGTACTCCAGCCGATTATGGCTATCGGGAACCCTGGCGAAGAAGTACCGGCGGGGGAGCAGCCTTCCGCTCCGGCCCCGTCCGGCGCGGCGCTACCTGCGGCGGGAACGCCGCCCGTGCCGGAGGCCCCGCCCCCGGCGGGGATTCCGCCGCAGGCGGGGATTCCGCCTTTGGCGGAACAGGCTGCGGCAGCCGAAGCTCCGGCCTCCGGGCCTGTGGCGGCTTCCCCGCGGGCGAAAAGGCTGGCCTATGAGGAGGCGATAGATCTCCGCGCCCTGGGCGGCAGCGGCCCCGGCGGCAGGATCATCGCGGCGGATGTCGCGGCTGCGACAGCGGCCCGGCCGCCCCTTACCGAAGCCGCGAAGGACGAGATTCGCAGGCGCGTTGCCGCAGGGCTCCCCTCCGGCGCTGCGGGTTCGGGAATCGGCGGGCGTATCACCCTGGGCGATGTAGGCCGGGTACAGGCGGCGTCCATGGCGGCGGATGCTCCGGCCGCCCCGGACGAATACACCGACACGCCCATCAAAGGCATACGCAAAGTTATCGCCGAGCAGATGATGGCCTCCCACAATACGACTGCGGCTTTTACGCTGAACACTGCGGCCCCGGCGCTAAGGCTCCAGGAACTGCGGGCCCGCTTCAAGGCCGGCGACCCGGCCATCGGCCTGGGCACGATCACCGTGAACGATCTGGTTCTGTTCGCGGTGTCGCGGGTATTGCCGATCTACCCGTACATGAACGCCCACAAACTGAACGGCGTGGTGCGGACCTTTAGCGGCGTACACTTGGGCTGCGCTGTGGCGACACCCAGGGGGCTTATGGTTCCGGTTATCAGGAACGCCGACAAGCTCCGGCTTGTCCAGATTTCCCGCAAGGCGCGGGAGCTTGCCGAAGCCTGCCGGAACGGCAGCGTTTCGCCGGACGATCTTCACGGGTCAACGTTTACGGTAAGCAACCTGGGCAATACCGGCATCGAAAGTTTTACCCCGGTCATAAATATCCCGGAGGTGTCCATACTCGGCGTCTGCGGCATACAGCCCAAACCGGCGGAAGTTTCCCCGGGGCGCTACGAGATACTCCCCCACCTGGGTTTGAGCCTTACCATCGATCACGCCGTGGTTGACGGCGCCCCGGCGGCGGAATTCCTCAAGACCCTAAGCGCGGCTATCAGGGATATTGATATGTGGATAGCGAAATGAAACAGAAGGAGTCCCTATGTATGATGTGATTGTTATCGGCGGGGGGCCGGGGGGCTACCTGGCGGCCGAGCGTCTGGGCCACCGGGGCAAGCGTGTCCTCCTGGTGGAAAAGCAGTACCTGGGCGGGACCTGCCTTAACGTGGGCTGTATCCCGACAAAGACCCTCCTCAATTCGGCGAAGCTCTACCTCCACGCCAAAGAAGGGGCCCCCTTCGGCGTCAGCGCGCCGGGGCTTTCGTTCGACATGGCGGGGATGATGGCGTGGAAAGAAAAAGTGGTGGAAACCCTGCGGGCCGGCGTGGCATCCCAGATGAAGCGCTGCAAGGTGGAAGTTGTAAACGGCACGGGGGTGCTGGAGCTAAAGGGCCCGGCCCGGGGGGTCAGGGTTGGCGGCGTCCTCCACGAGGCCCGGGCCGTTCTTGTGGCTGCGGGATCGGTACCGGCGATGCCGCCCATTCCCGGTGCGAAGGACAACCCCCGGGTTCTGGATTCAACGGGGCTCCTTTCGGTAAAGGAAGCGCCCGCACGGCTCTGCGTCATTGGCGGCGGCGTTATCGGTATAGAATTCGCCAGCCTCTTCGGCGCGCTGGGGAGCCAGGTTTCGGTGGTGGAGATGCTGGACGAGATCATCCCCCCCATGGACAAGGACCATGCGCCCCTTATGCGGCGTTCCCTAAAGAACACCGTTTTTCACCTGGGCTGCAGGGTAACCCGCATCGAAGGCGGCACGGTGTTCTTTACAACGAAGGACGGCAAAGAAGAATCGGCGGCGGCGGATACGGTGCTGATGGCGGTGGGCCGCCGGGCGGAAACTTCTTCCTGGGGCGCGAAGGAAGCGGGCCTTGACGTGACGCCCAAGGGCGTCAACGTGGACGACGCCATGCGTACCAACGTCCCCGGCGTCTGGGCCGTTGGCGATGTAAACGGCAGGAGTATGCTGGCCCATTCGGCCTACCGTATGGCGGAGGTGGCGGTGAACGGCATTTGCGCCTTTCTTGACGGCGGGAAGAGCGCGGACACTATGCGCTACAACGCCATACCCTGGGCTGTCTACAGCATTCCGGAAGCCGCAGGCGCCGGCCTGACCGAGCAGGAGGCCGCCGCGAAGGGCATCGCCGTTATAACGGCGTCCGCGCCGATGGCGGTGTCGGGCCGCTTTGTCGCCGAAAACGGGGTAACGGCGCCGGGCAGCGTAAAGGTAATTGCCGATGCGGCAAACCGGAGGATCCTCGGCGTTCAGCTGCTGGGCCCCTACGCTTCAGAAATAATCTGGGGCGCTGCGGCTCTTATCGAAATCGAAATGCGGGTATGCGATGTACGGGAGATGGTCTTCCCCCACCCTTCCGTCTGCGAAGTTATCCGCGAAGCCATTTGGAACATAAAGGAGTGATGAAACATGCCTAAATCGATTTTTGTTGATCCCGCCGAGCTAAGGAAGCCCCAGATTCTTAAGATCAAGGACATCCCGGTCAACCAGTACAAGGGCGACTTTGGGACGGAACTCAAGACTTACGGCAAGGAAGGGCTTGTCCGGATTCTCTACGATATGGTTACTATCCGGGAATTCGAAAACATGATGAACACATTCAAGATCCAGGTCGCCTGGAACGGTATTGAGTACAACCACAAGGGGCCGGCCCATCTTTCCATGGGCCAGGAGTCCGCCGCGGTAGGCCAGTGCGTCAACCTTGGCATTGACGACTTTATCTTCGGCTCCCACCGCAGCCATGGCGAGATCCTTGCCAAGTGTCTTTCGGCGGTTGAAAAGCTTGATGAGAAAAGCCTGGAAACTATCATGAAGGGATTTCTGGACGGCGACACCCTGCGTATGGCAGAAAAGGTCCCCCATAGTTCCGTCAAAGACCTGGCCGAAAACTTTGTGCTTTACGGCGCGCTGGGCGAAATTTTCGCCAGAAAGGCGGGCTTCAACCGGGGCCTTGGCGGCAGTATGCACGCCTACTTCCTTCCGTTCGGCTCCATGCCCAACAACGCCATTGTGGGCGGCTCGGCGGACATTGCCACGGGCGCGGCCCTTTACAAGCGGATCAACTCCAAGCCCGGCATTGTCGTTTCCAACGTGGGCGACGCCGCGCTGGCCTGCGGCCCGGTGTGGGAAGCTATCTGCCTGGGCTCGATGGATCAGTACAAGACCCTGTGGCCAAAAGACGGCCCCCATGGCGCGCCGCCTATCCTCTACAACTTCTTTAACAACTTCTACGGCATGGGCGGCCAGACATCGGGCGAAACGATGGGCTACCGGATCCTCGCCAGGGTTGGCGCGGGGGTAAACCCCGACAACCTCCACGCCGAACGGGTGGACGGCTACAACCCGCTGGCGGTGGCGGACGCGGTTGCCCGCAAAAAGAAGCTGCTCCTTTCGGGGGAGGGCCCGGTGCTGCTGGACACCATTACCTACCGCATCTCGGGGCACTCCCCCTCGGACGCTTCCAGCTACCGTACCAAAGAAGAGGTCGAAGCCTGGCAGAAGGCCGATGCCATTGTCGAGTATTCCCGTTACCTCGTGAAAAACGGCGTCCTTACCGAATCCGAGATTGAAGGCATACGCGCCTCCATCGGCAAAAAACTGACGGAGGTGGTTAAACTCGCCACCAGCGATGCGGAAAGCCCCAGGGCCCCGGCGGCGTTTATCGAGTCGGTAATGTTCTCCAACACGAAGGTGGAAAAAATGGAGGACCGCAAGCCGGATCTTCTTGAGGCCGGCGGGAACAACCCCCGCGTCAAGGCCCTGAAAGACAAGGTCCGCTATGCCTTTGACGCGGACGGCAAACCAGTCAGCAAAAACAAAACCTTCCAGTACCGCGACGCCCTGTTCGAAGCCATGCTCCACAGGTTCACCATCGATCCTACGATGGCGGCCTGGGGCGAGGAGAACCGCGACTGGGGCGGCGCCTGCGCGGTCTACCGCGGCCTTACGGAAGCCCTGCCCTACCACCGGCTTTTCAACAGCCCCATCTCGGAGGGCGCCATTGTCGGCTCCGGCGTGGGCTACGCCATGTGCGGCGGCCGGGCCGTTGTAGAACTTATGTACTGCGATTTTATGGGCCGGGCGGGGGACGAGATTTTTAACCAGGCGTCCAAGTGGCAGTCCATGTCGGCGGGGCTTTTGAAAATGCCCCTTACGGTCCGCGTGTCCGTGGGCAACAAGTACGGCGCCCAGCACAGCCAGGACTGGACGGCTATCACCGCCCACATACCGGGCCTCAAGGTGATGTTCCCCGCCACGCCCTACGATGCCAAAGGCATGCTCAACCTTGCGCTTAGGGGCACGGACCCGGTGATCTTCTTTGAAAGCCAGCTCCTCTACGACAAGGCCGAACAGTTTGAAACGGGCGGCGTCCCTGCGGGCTACTACGAAATTCCCGAAGGCGAAAGCGCCGTTCGCAAACAGGGGAAGGACATCACCATTGCGACCATCGGCGCGACTCTGTACAAGGCCGTGGAGGCTGCGGAGATACTGCGGGACAAGTACGGCATTGACGCGGAGATCATCGACATCCGTTTTATCAACCCCCTGAACTACGAAAAGATTGTCGAATCGGTAAAGAAAACCGGACGGCTCCTTTTGGCAAGCGATGCCGTTGAACGGGGTTCCTTCCTCCACAACGTGGCCTCCAACGTTACCCAGCTTGCCTTTGACTACCTTGACGCCCCGCCCGTGGTGGTCGGTAGCCGGAACTGGATCACGCCGGCCCCGGAATGTGAGGAGTACTTCTTCCCCCAGACCGGGTGGCTTATCGATGCCATCCACGAGAAGATCCTCCCCCTTAAAGGGCACGTGTCTTCGTCGGCGCAGACGACCATGGAGATTCTCAGGGCCAACAGGGCGGGTGTATGAGCGGATACCCTGGAATTATAAACGACGCCGGGGCGGGCTGCGCGGATCGCGCTGCCGCCCTCCGGGAATTTGTCAAAGGCGGCGGCCTTGCCGCCATGCCGGATTTTACCGGGGAGATCAACAACCACATCCACACAATCTACAGCTTTAGCCCCTATACGCCGTCCATGGCCGCCCTGAAGTCGCGGGAGGCGGGTCTTGAGGCGGCCGGTTCCGTGGATCACGATTCCTGGGCGGCGGCAGCCGAAATGCGGGAAGCCTGCGCGATTATCGGCCTGGGCTGCGTCACCGGGCTTGAATTGCGGGTAAGCCTTAAACACACCGAGTTTGCCGACCGCAAGTTCAACAGCCCCGACTCGCAGGGGATCGCTTACATAACCGTGCAGGGCGTCCCCGCCGGTTCAGAAGAGAAGGTCGGGGAATTTCTTAAACCCGTGCGCGCGGCCCGGCGGCAGCGGAACATCCGCATGACGGAGAACATTAACAGCGTGCTTGCCGCCGCAGGTCTGGGCGGCCTTGACTATGAACGCGACGTGATCCCTCTTTCCATGTACCACAAGGGCGGGAGCGTCACGGAGCGGCACCTGCTCTTCGCCCTCTCCCTCGCCCTGATACGGGAAGCGGGCCGGGGCGAAAAACTGCTGGCGTTCCTTGGGGAAAAATTCGGCATCGAGGTGGGCGGCAAAAACCGGGGCTACCTTCTGGACCCCGGCAATCCTTACTGTGCCTACGATCTCCTTGGCGTCCTTAAAAGCTCTTTCAACGACCGTATCTTTATCCAGCCCGGCAGCGATGAATGCCCCCCGGTGGAAACCGTTACGGCCTTCGCCCGGTCCATCAACGCCGTCCCGTTCTACGCCTACCTGGGGGACATTACCGAATCGGTAACCGGCGACAAGAAGGCCGAAAAATTCGAGGACGATTACATCGACCGCCTGGTCCCCCGTCTTAAAGATCTGGGTTTCCAGGGCCTTACCTACATGCCGCCCCGGAATACGATGGCCCAGCTTATCCGGCTGCGCCGGCTCTGCGAAAAACAGGACCTGCTCGAAATTTCCGGCGTGGACATCAACACCCCCCGGCAGGTTTTTCAGTGCCCGGAAATCCGCAAGGACGAGTTCAAATTTTTGACGGACAC
>JAISMQ010000051.1 GCA_031276685.1 Treponema sp.
CGAACTCGGCCTAAGCTCCGACGAAATCAAAGAAAAGATCCGCCACATCCAGGTAACGGAGAAGAAGATCCACCAGATGGAGGCGGAATTCGAAGAATCCATCGACAGCATCAACCTTATGGCCAAGGAGATCAGCCGCGGGCAGATCATGATGAAGAACGCCAAGGACCGGCTTATCAAGGCGAACCTGCGGCTCGTGGTGTCCATCGCCAAAAAATACACGAACCGGGGCCTCCATTTCTTCGATCTGGTCCAGGAGGGGAATATCGGCCTTATCAAGGCCGTGGAAAAATTCGAGTACAAAAAAGGCTTTAAGTTTTCCACCTACGCCACGTGGTGGATCAGGCAGGCCATTTCCCGGTCCATCTCGGATCAGGCCCTGACCATCCGGGTGCCGGTCCACATGATCGAGCAGATCAACAAGGTGGTCCGGGAAAGCCGGCAGCTTATGCAGGTCCTGGGCCGGGAGCCTACGGACGAGGAAATCGCCGAACGCCTCGGCTGGGCGGCCCACAAGGTCAAGGCGGTAAAGAACGTCGCGCGGGAACCCATAAGCCTGGAAACCCCTATCGGGGAAGAAGAGGACTCCCTGCTGGGGGACTTTATCGAGGACAAGGACGTGGAGAATCCCGCCAGCCAGACCGCCTTTACGCTGCTGCAGAACCACATCTCCAAGGTGCTGTCCACGCTCCCGGCGCGGGAGCAGGAAGTCCTCAAGATGCGTTTCGGCCTGGATGACGGCTATTCCCTTACCCTGGAAGAGGTGGGGCTTTACTTCAACGTTACGCGGGAACGAATCCGGCAAATCGAGGCCAAGGCCCTCAGAAGGCTGCGGCATCCTATACGGAGCCGGAAATTAAAAGACTACCTGGATCACTAGGGGGATCGCATGGCAATGGAAGAGGTGTTTAAAAAACTGCAAATTCTTCAGGATATCTTGTCGGAAAAGATAAAACTGGAGCGGGATATCCAGGAAATACCGAAGATCCTGGAAACCCAGGAGGAGATCCTGTCCCGGTTCAAGCGGACCTTCGTGGAAAAGAACCTGGACTACGAAAAAACCAGGACCGCCGAATCGGAATTCCGCAACCTGCTGGCGGAAGCCGAATCCCAGCGGGAAAAATCCGAAAAGTACATGGACTCGGTAAGCACCCAGCGGGAGTACGAGGCCCTGGAAAAAGAAATCCGGGATGCCACGGAAAAGGAGCAGCAGTACCGCAAGGATCTGCAGCGGGAGGAACGGCTCCTCGCGGATCTGGACGAGCAGCTTAAACAGACCGGCGCCCTTATTGAGCAGCAGGAGGCGGAGCTGGTTACCCACCGCGCCGGGGTGGGGGCGGAGATCGCGGAAAAAAAGGCCAAGATGGAAGCCCTGGGCGCGCAGGAAAAGGAACTTACCGCCAATATGGATTCGGAGGTCCTCTTTAAGTTCGAACGGATCATTCGCAACAAAATGGGCCGGGGCATCGTGGCCATCCGGGGCGGGGTCTGCATGGGCTGCCACATGATCCTGCCCGTCCAGTTCGCCAACAAGGTCCGCCAGGGGGAAGAGATCGTTTTCTGCCCCTACTGCTCGCGGATCCTCTGCTACGAAGAAACGGACGAGGGGCAGGAGGAGTTTTTCAACATCGAAGATTCAGGAAGCCTCTCCGATCTTGACGATATGGAAGAGGAGGAATTCGAAGAGGAAGACGAGGAAGAAGAAAAAGTAAACGCCGATTACGAGGAGTAGATCCGTCCCCGGTTCGGGGCGGCCCCGCAGCAAGGTTTTTATAACGGTGAACCGTTCAGCCGCGGCGGCCCCAAGAAAGCCCTCCGCGCTTATGCGGGGGGCATGGGCGCCGTCCGAGGAAAGTCCGGGCTCCGCAGGGCATGATGCCGGGTAACGCCCGGGCGGAAGGCGCGGATCGGGCCGGGGGCCTGCCTCCGGCGCGATATCCCGCCTTTCGACAGACAGCGCAACAGAAAACAAACCGCGAAGGGGGGCTCCGGCCCTCCCCGCAAGGGTGAAACGGCGGGGCAAGAGCCCGCCGCGGCGCCGGCAACGGCGCCGGCACGGCAAGCCTCATCAGGAGCAAAATCAAGCGGCGCAACAAAAGCCCGTCTTTTGTGCCGGCTGCCCGCCGGCCAAGCGCAGGTAGATTGCCGGGGGTTACCCCGGAGGCCGTCCGCAAGGCCGGCCCGAGACAGATGGCTGAAGGGTCCCTAAGGCCCCGATAACAGAACCCGGCTTACGGTTCACCGTTTTTTTCGATTTCTCCCGCGCCCCCGGGCCAGCGCGTTAAATAAAAACGGGGCCGTGTTTTATACCTTTCACGCCGACGGTTTACCTTCCGCGTATGCCCACCTTATCCAACGGCAGGGCCAGCGCATATACCCCACAGGGAATTGACGGGGGCGCTTAAAACAGGGGGGCAGATGTTGGGCGGGGTGTCGGCGGGAAAAACGCCATGCCTGCATGGATTTTTACCGCCGACAGGACCCCAGGATGATGTCAAACCCTGTTTTTAAGCGCCCGCAGTGAATACCGTTGTGGTATATGCGCTGGCCCTGGCGGGCATAATTGACGCGGCGCCCCCTTGTGCGGTATGGTAAAGGGGAATGTATAGGGAGAAAAAGTACCTTGGCCCCCGTTATCACCGATCATACGTTATCCGCTGGGTTTCGGTGTTCGTACTCGTGTTGTTTCTCGCCTCCGCGGCGGTCCTTGCGGGTATCACCCTGCGAAACCGGGAAAGCAAGGCCAGGCAGGAAATGCTCTCCCTGTGGGAAGCGGGCGCCTACGCGGAAGCTTTCGATTTCAGCAGCCTGGAATTAAGCGCCCGGCCCCTCGACTACCTCGCCCTTACCGTCAACGGTTTTTCCGCCTACCAGCTTGGGATCGCCCAGATCAACAGTTCCGATACGCTTGCGTACATCGACCGCTGCGTCTGGTCCCTCAGGAAAGCCCTGCTCTCCAGGCGCCCGTCCAACCTCGGGGAACTCTACTACGTCCTTGGCAAAGCGTACTACCACAAGGGCCCCGCCTTCGCGGACCTGGCGGTCCGGTTTTTGGAACAGGCCGGGGCGCTGTCCTTCCAGGCCCGGGACATGGGCGAATTTCTGGGGCTTTCCTACGCGGCAATCAAGGACTACCGTTCCAGCGTCGCGGCCTTCAGCCGCGCCCTGGAGCCGGAGGGCGCCTCGGATCTCCTGCTCCTCTCCATCGCCCGCTCCTACATAGCCCTGGGGGAAGCCCAGGGCGAACCCCCCGCCCAGGCGAAACCCTACCTGATCCGCTGCGTTGAAACTTCGCGGGATTCGGCGGCCGTCACGGCGGCCCGGCTTTTGTACGCGGGGATCCTCCTGGAAGAGGGGGATGCCGGGGAAGCGGAGACCCAGTACCAGCTTATCTTGGATGAAACCGGCGGAAACGCCGAAGCCTATTACCAGTTAGGCGAATTATACGCGGCCCGGGGCGATACCGCACGGGCGCGGGCGGAGTGGCGGCGGGCGGTTCGCCTTGATCCGGTCCACAAACAAGCGCGTCTGCGTTTGAATATGTAACAAAGGCGCCTCCGGGGCGCCGGTTTGGGGACACAGGGGATACTATGTTTGGAAAAAAATCTTCGGATATCGGGATAGATTTGGGTACCTGCAACACCCTTATTTACATACGGGGGAAGGGCATCGTTCTTAACGAGCCGTCCGTGGTAGCCGTGGAACGGGGCACCAGGAAGGTGGTGGCGGTCGGGACGGACGCGAAACGGATGCTCTGGAAAACCCCGGAGGATATTATCGCCATAAGGCCCCTGCGGGACGGGGTTATCGCGGACCTTGAATCCACGGAAAAGATGATGCGCTACTTTATCTCCAAGGCCCTGCCCCGCTACCGTTTCGTAAAGCCCCGGATGGTGATCGGCATCCCGTCCTGCATAACCGAGGTCGAGCGCCGGGCGGTGGAGGAAAGCGCGTACAAATCGGGGGCGCGGGAGGTCATCGTCATCGAGGAAAGCCGGGCTGCGGCTATCGGCGCGGGTATTCCCATTTTCGAGCCCGCCGGCCACATGATCTGAGACATCGGCGGCGGGACCACGGAGATCTCCGTTATCTCCCTGGGGGGCATGGTGGTTACCAACGCCATCCGCCTGGGGGGGGACGAATTCAACGAGGCCATCATCAAGCACGTCCGCAGCGTCCACAACCTTATCATCGGCGAACAGACCGCGGAGCGGCTTAAAATCGAGATTGGCAACGCCTCCCCGGATAAAACCATCGAGAAGGTGGAGATCAAGGGGACCGACGCCATAACGGGCCTTCCCCGGCGGCTGGAGATCGATTCGGTGGAAGTGCGGGATGCCCTGCACGACCCCATTACCCAGATCGTGGAAGAGATCAAAACGACGCTGGGGAGAACCCCGCCGGAACTGGCGGCGGACATCGTGGAGCGCGGCATCGTAATGACCGGGGGGGGGTCCCTCCTCAAGGGGCTGGACAAGCTAATCGGAAAGGAAACCGGCGTGCCGGTTATTCTGGCGGAATCCCCGCTGGACTGCGTCGCCCTGGGGGCGGGGAAATATTTTGAATACGCCAGAGGCTTTGACAACACCCGCAGTATTTATGACAATCTAAACGGTTAACGGTGCATGGCCATCAAGGAAAAAAGGAGGCCCGGAACCCGTTTCGGCTTAACGTCCTATGTTTTCGCGGCCCTGGTTGTCGGTTCCTTTTCGCTGCTCCTCATTTCCACCCGCAGTTTTGTTGCCGACATTAAAGACATGGGGCTCAGCCTGTTTTCCGGCGTCAGGGGCGGGATCTACGAGGCGGGCTCCCTGGTTTCCCGTACCGTTCTTTCCATCCGGGAGCTGGCCAGCCTGCGCCGCGAATATGCCGAGCTGGCCGGGCGCCTGGCCCGCTATGAGCAGCTTGAGCGTACTGCGGCGGAGATCAGGCAGGAGAATATCCGGCTGCGGGAACAGTTGAATTTTTCCCAGTCCGCAAGCTACCTCCACATCCCTGCGGAAATTATCGGCGGCGATCCGGACAACCTGTTTTCCGCTCTGGTTATCAACAAGGGCAGGCACGCGGGGGTGGAAAACAACATGCCGGTAATCGCCTGGCAGAACGGCGTCCAGGGCCTTGTGGGCAAGGTTGTCCAAACCGGGCAGTTTGAAAGCCTGGTAATGCCCGTATACGATGTCAGCTCTTTTGTCTCGTCCCGGTTTTCCGTGTCCCGCTACGACGGGATAGTCGAAGGGCAGGGCGGCGCCGACGCCCCCCTGCGGATGCGCTTTATCAGGAAACGGGCGCGGGAAGAAATAAGCTTCGGGGATCTTGTCGTTACCAACGGTACCGGCGGCGTTTACCCCGTGGGGATAACCGTCGGGCGGGTTAACGCCATCTACTACCAGGACTATGAAATTTCCATGGAGGTAGATCTGGAAAGCGCCGTTGATTTTTCCCGTCTCGAGTACGTTTTTGTCATCGGCGGGGAGGGGCGGGATGGCTAAAAACGTGGCGTGGGCCGCGTTCTTTTCCCTGGTGGCCGCCCTGCTCCAGTCCACCCTGTTTTTCCGGATTTCGCTGTACCGCACCGTGCCGGATTTCGCCCTGGGAATCATCGTTTACAGCGCCTATGTGAACGGCGCCATGACCGGGCAGCTTTCCGGGTTTTTTTCCGGCCTTCTTTTGGATTTTGTCTCCAACGCGCCGCTGGGCCTGAACGCCCTGATCCGTACCGTTACGGGGGCGCTTGCGGGCCTGTTAAAGGGCACCTTTTTTCTTGACACGGTGTTTCTCCCCATGATCCTCTGCGCCGCGGCGACGCTGTTCAAGGCGCTTATGTTTTTTTTGCTCAGCCTGCTCCTGGCCGGCGCGGTCCCGTCTTATTCCCTGGCCGCCCCGACCCTGTGGATAGAACTCCTGCTGAACACCCTAAGCGCGCCGTTTCTGTTCGGCCTGCTAAAACTCTTCCGGCCCCTGCTGGCGGGGAAAGGTGATATCTAATGCTCCCGATTGACGAGGATGACGGATCGTCCGGATCTGAAAAACGGATACAGGTACTGCGCTTCTTTTTTATCGCGGTCTTCGCGCTCTACGCGGTGCGGCTTTTCAGCCTGCAGATCCTGAGCGGCGAACTCTACCGTTCCCGCGCCCAAAATATTTCCCGCAGGACCACGGTAATTCCCGCCCAGCGGGGGGAGATCTACGACCGGAGCTTCAGCCAGCCGCTGGTGCTTAACACCGATTCATTCGCCGTGAGCATTACCCCCGCCGAGGCGCCCCGGAACGAAATTGACGGCCTTTTTGACCGGGTTGCCGCCATACTGGGGATCCCCCGCGAACAGATAGACCGCCTAATCCCCCCGCAGTATTACTACCTGTACCAGCCCGTGGAAATAGCGTCTAACGTAAGTTTTTCCCTTATTTCGGCCCTGGCGGAAAACGCCGACACTCTGCCGGGCGTTTCGTGGCAGTCGAAGCCCGTGCGGAACTACGCGGATTCCGGGAGCCTTTCCCACGTGCTGGGCTACATGGGGGACATTACCAGGGACGAGCTTACCATGCTCTACAACCGGGGCTACCAGCAGGGGGACAGCATCGGCAAGGCGGGAATCGAGCGGCAGTACGACGAGATACTAAGGGGGAAAAAGGGCCTGGAAACCCGTACCGTGGATGTCCGGGGGCGCCGTATCGCCGGAAACAGCGGCAACACGAGGGAGCCCCCGGAAATGGGGAAGAACCTGGTCCTTACCATCGACCGTTCAATCCAGACCCTCGCGGAACAGGCGCTGGGGCCGCGAATCGGGGCGGTTGTGGTTATGAAGCCCGGCACCGGGGAGATTCTCGCCATGGTTTCCTACCCCTGGTACGATCCCAACATCTTCAGCCGGGGCGGCATCGGCGCCGAATACCAAAGCCTAATAAACGACCCCAACAAACCGTTCCTCAACCGGGCGATCCAGTCAAGCTATCCCCCGGCCTCTACGTTCAAAATAGTCATGACCACGGGGATCCTCGCGGAAAACGCCTTCCCGCCGGAACAACTGGTGGACTGCCAGGGGGAAATAAGCTACGGGGACCGCCAGTGGAGGTGCCACATCAGGCGGCCGGGGCACGGGAAACTCAACCTGCACCAGGCCATGGCCCAGTCCTGCGACATTTACTACTGGGCGGTGGGCAGGGACTACCTCGGGGTGGAACGCATCGTTTCCTACGCCATGGACTACGGCTTTGGGGAATCCACAGGCATCGATCTTCCGGGCGAGGTGTCCGGGTTCATACCCACCCCGCAGTGGAAAGAGCGGCGCAACCACGACCGCTGGCAGGGGGGCGATACGATGAACATGTCCATCGGCCAGGGTTATACCCTGGTAACGCCGATTCAGATGGCCAATATGATCGCCATGGTGGTTAACGACGGGAAAGCGTACAAACCCCACGGGCTTAAAGAAGTGCGGGATCCCGTATCCGGCGCGGTGGAGCAAAGCGTCCGCCCCGAACTGCTCCACGAAAGCATTACCGATAAAAAGGTATTCGAAACGCTGAAACAGGATATGCGGGGGGTTATCAGCGAGGGGACGGCCCGGTTCCCCCTCAACATCCAAAGCGTGGAAATTGCGGGAAAAACCGGCACCGGCGAAGTAGGGCTGCAGGATCGCTGGCATTCCTGGTTTGCCGCCTACGCCCCCTATAACGCCGCTTCCGTGGAAGAACAGGTCGTCGTGTCCATGATCGTCGAGGCGGCGAATTCCTGGGAATGGTGGGCCCCCTACGCTTCGGCGATCATCTTTCAGGGCATATTCGCGGACCAGAGCTACGAGGAGGCGGTGGCCGCCCTGGGGCTCCAGTACCTTGCGCCCATCCAGGGGAGGCGCGAATGAGGCTACGGGATCTTCTGGAAATCGACTACGTCCTGCTGCTGGCCGCCGTGGTGCTTGCCGTTTTCGGGGTGCTGTTTATCTATTCCTCCGGCGTCACTTCCACGGGGGTGCTTGTTTCCGAAGAGTACATCAGGCAGATCATCTGGGATATCGCGGGGCTTGTCATCGTGCTGGTCCTTGCCATGGTTGATTACCGCCGGATCAGGGGCCTGGCCTTTTACCTGTACCTGGGGACCCTGGCCCTGCTCGTGTACGCCTACCTGTTCGGGAAAGAGGTAAACGGCGCGCGGGCCTGGCTGGGAATTGGAAGTTTCGGGATCCAGCCTTCGGAATTCGCCAAAATAACCACGATTCTTTTCCTCGCCCGGTATCTTGACGATACCCGCCGTTCCCCCAAGAGTTTTTCCCGCTTTATCGTTTCCTGCCTCATCGTGTTTGTCCCCATGGGGATCATCCTGATCCAGCCCGATTTTGGAACTTCCCTGGTGTTTATCCCCATACTTGTTATTATGGCCTTTGTCGCCGGCGTATCCATGCAGTACATAGTTTTTCTGGGCGCCTGTATCAGCACTACCGCCGTCCTTACGGTACTGCCCCTGTGGCAGCGGGATATTATGCGGAACGCCATGCCTTCCCTGGAGATTCTGGCAAACCCCCGTTTTATCCAGAGCGCCATGGTCGCCCTTGGCTTTATCGCGGCTATCGCGCTTGCTGGATTTCTCCTGTACAAAAAACGCTATTTTTTCTGGATCCTCTACGGTTCCATGATAGTAATTCTGTCCCTCGGCCTGTCCTATGTCGCCCGCCGGGTGCTAAAGGACTACCAGATCAAACGGCTTATCGTGTTTCTGGACCCCGACGTGGACCCCCAGGGGGCGGGCTGGCATATTATACAGTCCATTACCGCCATCGGTTCCGGGGGGCTGGCGGGGAAGGGCTACCTCCGGGGGACCCAGAGCCATTACAGGTTTCTGCCCCAGCAGAGTACGGATTTTATCTTTTCCATCTTTACCGAAGAATGGGGGCTCCTGGGGGGGCTCCTGGTGTTCGTGCTGTTCCTGCTGATCTGTCTTAGGCTGCTGCGGATCACGCGGATCACCGCCGACCCTTTCGGCGCCTATATCGCCGCGGGGCTGGCGGGCGTATACGTGTTTCACTTTCTCGTCAACGTGGGCATGACCATGGGGATCATGCCTATCACCGGCATCCCCCTGCTGTTCATGTCCTACGGGGGATCGGCGGTTTTTTCCGCCATGACCGGAATCGGCCTTGCGTTAAGCATCTATGTCCGGCGCTACACTCATTGATCCGGTCCGGGATCTGGGCGAAGCCCTCCTGCGCCTTGAAAAACCGGCCCGCTACACCGGCGGCGAATACGGGGCGCTTGCCGCCCCCGGCGCCCCGTTCAAAACCGCCATCGCCTTTCCCGATCTTTACGAAATCGGAATGTCAAACCAGGCCCTGCGTATCCTCTACAACCGCCTTAACGAAATTCCCGGCGTTTCCTGCGACCGGGCTTTCGCCCCGGCGCCGGATTTCGAGGCCCTGCTAAGGGAGCGGGCGCTTCCGCTGTACGGCCTTGATACGGGGATCCCCCTTGGGGAACTGGACCTCCTGCTTTTTACGCTGGGCTACGAACTGGGAATTACCTCGGTCCTTACCATGCTGGACCTGGCGGGAATCCCCGTCCGCGGCGGGCGGCGGGGGGAAGGGGACCCCGTGGTTATCATGGGGGGGCCCTGCGTTTCCAACCCGCTGCCCTACGCCGCCTTTGCCGACGCCTTCTGGATAGGGGAGGCGGAGGCCGGGTTTTTCGAGCTGGTAAAAACCGTGGCGTTCCTGAAAGAAGGAGGCGAGGGGTGGGCGGGGATCCTCCGGGCGCTGGGGCGGCATCCACATATCTGGGTCCGGGGAAAGGAACGG
>JAISMQ010000114.1 GCA_031276685.1 Treponema sp.
CCCGGCTGGATCCGTTTTGCCTACTGCGTGGACGAAACGATCATCAAAGCCAGCGAGACCGCCTTTAAGAAAGCCATGGAGTCCTGGTAAGCCGACATGCCGGGGAGGGCCGCAAAAAAACGTATTCCGCTGCGCCCGGTTTTGGGGCCCGCGCTGTTCCTGGCCCTCTGCGTTCCCGGATACCCCGAAGCGGGGGATGGGCGGTTTTATGTCGATCTGAACGAGTACCCCCTGTATGTAAAAAACGGCTTTGATCCCGCCGACGCCGCGCCAGACCTTTCCGCCGGATCCTGGCGGGTAGTCAGGCCCGAAGAACGGGACGGCGCGGCCATTGTCAAATCCCTGGGCCTGCCGGACACGCCTTCCCGGCCTTTTCTTTCCCCCTTTAGGGAAAAGTACCGGGAATACGCCATGGCAATCCCCTTTGCCCTGGGCCCGGAACAGCTTGGGGCGCTGAACGGGGCCCCTCCCTTCCAGCCGGGGCTGTTCCTGGTCGCCCTGGGGGACAACTGGGAAATATTTATCAACGGCGTCCCGGTCAGATCGGAGATGCGCCTTGGCGGGGACGGCTATATCCGGTCCGGCAGGGCCTGGCGCTATATTTCGCTGCCCCTGGACAGGTCCGTGTTCGTTCCGGGCGCCAACACGCTTGTCTTTCGCGTCGCCGGCGCGCCGAATTCCGACATAACGGGCCTGTGGTACCGGCAGCCCTACTACATCGGCGATTATGAGACTATCCGGAAGGGCCACAGCGAATTTCCGGGGGTGGCCGTTGTCGGAATGTACATCTTTGTGGGGATCTACCATTGCCTGCTTTTTTTAAGCCGCCCCAGAGACCGCTACAATCTTTACTACTGTTTTTTTTCGTTCCTCCTGGGCCTTTACTTTTTTGCGCGGAGCAGCGTGATCTACGACATAATACCCAACAGCAATACTACCTTCAAGATTGAGTACTGCGGCCTCTACCTGCTGTGCCCCGCGCTGTCGGCCTTTCTGGAGCATTTAAGCTTCAAAAAAACCACGGCCTTCAGCAGAATATGCGGGTATATCTGCCTTGGCTTTGTCGTTGTCCAGGCGCTGCTTCCCAATTCCTTTGGGGACGATCTGCTCAGAATCTGGTGGGCTTTTGTCCTGGTTCAGCTTTCCTACATTTTTGCCTACGATATGCTCTACGTGTTCTTCCGCGATGCCCGCCGCCGCCGGACCGCGTCCGGCAAACCCGGCCTGCTCAGGGTTTTCGGGCTGGCCCTGGTCAAAACGCCCGTGGGCAACATCATTATCGGTACCTTTATTATGTGTATCACCGCGGCCCTTGACATTGCCAACAGCGTTTCTTTGCATTACGGCGTTATTAACCTTAGCCGCTACGGTATTTTTATTTTTACCATGACCACCACCGTTATTCTTGCCCGGCGTTTCGGCAGCCTGTTCCGCCGTATTGACGAGATGAATATCCTGCTGGAAAAATCGAACCAGAGTCTGGAGGACACGGTGCGGGAGCGGACCCGCGAACTGGAACTGCAGACCGAGCTGGCGCAGTCCGCGTCCAGCGCCAAGAGCGATTTTCTCGCCCGGATGAGTCACGAGATCCGCACCCCGCTTAACATCATCCTTGGGCTTTCGGAAGTGGAACTGCGGAAGGACCTTCCCGAAGGGACGATGGGGAACCTTGAAAAAGTCCACCGTTCCGGCGCCCACCTTCTGGAGATCGTCAACGACATTCTGGACATTTCAAAAATCGAATCGGGGAACTTTGAAATTCTTCCGGGGGAATACGAATTTCCGGTCCTGGTCAGCGACGTGGTGCAGCTTAATATCCCGAGGATCGGCGCAAAACCCGTTCTGTTCAGGCTGGATCTGGACGAAAGCATACCTGTGAAACTCTACGGCGACGAACTGCGGATAAAGCAGATCCTCAACAACCTCCTGTCCAACGCCTTTAAGTACACGGAAGAGGGGGAAGTCCGGCTGCGGGCCGGCTGGGAACGGCGGGACGCGGCCGCCCTGCTGGTGTTCGCCGTGGAGGATACCGGGCGGGGGATTAAGCCGGAGGACATGGAAAAACTCTTTTCCGAATACACCCAGCTTGATACCGCGGCGAACCGGCGCATAGAGGGGACGGGGCTGGGGCTTTCCATAACCCGCGGCCTGGCGGAGGCGATGGGCGGGGACATCGCGGTGGAAAGCGAGTACGGCCGGGGCAGCGTGTTCCGGGTTTCCCTGCCCCAGGGGATTGTCGACGAAAGCCCCATCGGCCCGGCCCGCGTGGAAAAACTCCGCAGCCTCCGCCTTGTCGGGGACCGGGGCCAGGGGGCCCTTGTCCGCTCGTATATGCCCTACGGGAAAGTCCTTGTGGTGGATGATCTGGAAATGAACCTGGATGTGATGATCGGGCTGCTGATGCCCTACGGCCTCAAGGTGGATACGGCGACGCGCGGTGCGGAAGCGGTGGAACTGATCCGGCGGGGGGAGCCCCGTTACGACCTGGTGTTCATGGACCACATGATGCCGGGGCTGGACGGGGTAGAGGCGCTGCGGATCATCAGGGGCGGGATCGATACCGATTACGCCCGGTCCGTGCCCATTGTCGTCCTTACCGCCAACGCCATCGCGGGGAACCGGGAGATGTTTCTTGAAAACGGTTTTAACGATTTTATCTCCAAGCCCGTTGACATTAAAAAACTGGACCTTGTTCTTAACCAGTGGATACGGGACAGGCAGAGCGAAGAAACGCTGAAAAACCTGGAAGCCCCGCCCCCCGCCGGCGCGGATATGCTGGGCTGGTTTCAGGATCATCCGGTCGAAGGCATTGACCTTGACGCGGTGCGGGACCTCTACGGCGGCGCCGTCGCCTATCTGCCCATGATCAGATCCTTCACCGCCAACACGCCCCCCCTGCTGGAAAAGATGGCCGCCCACCTGGAAACGTCCCTGCCGGATTACGCCATCGAAGCCCACGGCCTTAAAGGCGCCTGCCGTTCTATCGGCGCGGGGGAAAGCGCGGCCCTGGCGCGGGAACTGGAACTTGCCGCCCGCAGGGGGGACGCCGGCTTTGCCAGGTCCCGCCACGGGGAATTCGCGGGGAATATCCGTTCCCTGCTGGACAGGCTTGCGGCCCTCTGCGCCGCCTGGGATACCGCCCATGAAGCCGGCGCGCCGGCGGGTGAACAGGAGGCGCGGGCCGCGCCGGATCGGGAGCTGCTGTCCCGCCTGGCCCGGGCCGCCGCCGCCCTCAACTCCGCCGAGGTTGACGGGCTGCTGGAGGAATTGGGGCGCTGCCGTTACGAGGAGGGGGAAGACCTGGTCCGGCAGCTTAGGGAACAGGCGGCCGCCTTTGACTACGACGCGATGGGGCGGCGGCTGGAGGAGTACCTGGCCTAGCGGCCAGCCGCGCCTGCGGGTTTCTTTATTACCCCGAGTCCCGAAAGGGAATCGAGCCACACGGGGACGGATTTGACGCCCTGGAGCATGGCCGAAAAGTCGCGGTACCAGCTCATGTTACAATCGTTGCAGGGCGCTCGGTCCAGGTCCTTTTCCCCGATGCTGAACATGCTGCCAAGAACGTTGGGGAGCTGCATGCAGGGGCGGACATCGAAGAACCAGTCCACAAAGAAGACGCGGCTGCCCCCCAGGCAGGGGTACGCCGCGGACGCCGGGTCCCGCAGGTAATTCACGATGTTCCGCATGGACGCGGGCGAATTGATGATGCCGTATTTTCCGCTTTTGCGGAGGGCTATCGCGGATTCAAGGCCCTGGATAACCTTTTCCCGCGAAAGGGAGACGCCGTCGCCGCCCAGGGGGTAAACCCGCGACCGTGAAAACGTCGGGTAGTTAAGGGAGACAAAGTCAAACCCCATGTTTTTTGCGCGGGCGCAGACCTCTTCGAGCTTGTCGTAGTTGTCATTCCAGATAAGCACCGACGCCATGGTAACAATCCTGGTTTTTTTGACAATTTCCAGCGCCCTGGCCATGTCCTCCATGATGTTCGGTATCTTGCGCGATTCCGCCATAATTACCGGATCGCCTGAATCAAACGAGATGCTGATCATATTGCAGCCCGCGTCGTCCAGGCGTTTTACAATATCGTTCCGCATAAGGAGCTGCGGGGCGGCGTTAAGGACGGAGCTGTGCATGTTCCTGGACGCGGCCCTGCCGGCAAAATCAACGATGCCGGGGTGCAGAAGCGGCTCGCCGCCGGTAATGGTAATGTGGACGACGCCGAAATCCGCCAGACGGTCGATAACGGCAAGGGCCTTTTCCCTGTCCGCAAAAACCTTGGGCTGCTGTTTCCAGATATCGCAAAACGAACATTTGGCGATACATACGTTGGTTATGGCAAACTCGGCGGTTTTAAGCCTGCCCCGCAGATAATTGCTGATGATATTTCCCGCTACGCTGCACATGCGGGCAGTATAACTAAGACGCTCCCGGCGGGGCAAGCGGAAACCGGGGACTGTGATACTGCGGGCCGGCGTCCGCGGCTTACGGCGTACCGTAATTCGTATGGCGGTACTCCGTAATTCAGCAAAAAAACGCTATGACAAACCGTAATTTTTCCCTATAAGGTTCCTATGATACCAAAAACGGCCGGCCGCCTGGCGCGGGTTTCCTCGTGGCTGGCCCTGTTCTGCGGCATGCTGATCATCTACCTGAGTTTCGTGCTGTTTGACTTTTTCCCTCCCGCCGCCGCAGGTGCGCGGGTCGGGATATACCTCCTAAACTTTGCGGGGATGGCCCTGGGCGCGGCGCTCTGCCCCCTGTTTCTGCCCCTTCCGTTTTTGTCTTCGCC
>JAISMQ010000116.1 GCA_031276685.1 Treponema sp.
GCCGCCGCCGTGCCGAAGGCTACAGGTTCCTTCGTCAACAGGGGCCTCAAGATCCGGTAGACCAGAAAAAACGGGACCACGCTTGCCACAAGCCCCGTAAACATGGCCGCTATGGCCGCATAGGTTGTTCTGCGGTACGTGCCCGCATATTCAAGCACTTTCTTGAACAATTTCGCCTCCTCCATCCCAGCGGTTGACGCCGGACATCAAAATTAGTTTAGACTAACTATTAAATTAGCTCATTCTAACAAATAGTGTCAAGTGGCCCGTCATCAGGGCCGGACAAGGGTTTTACGCGGCAAAGACCAGGGCTGGCAAAATGTGGCGAAGGCGTTGCCTGGGAATGAAGCGCAAACAGTCCTGTAGTACGAAGTTGGGGCGTACACCATTTATATTACATTCCATATATTATAAATGCCGATAAAACAAATAATATTGATCCAATAATTATCAATACAATAGATAAATCCTTTTTTTGTTTTTCAGTCGATATAAAACTGGATACAAATACGCCAATCAAACCAATCACCAAACCAACCAAAATTGCCCCTATGAGAAATGAACCGATGCTGAAAACCATTATTTATTCTCCATCTCCATCGGCTGCTCAAACTCAAGCCCGTCCATCACTTAAGATGCGGGGCCGCTTGTTCGGACGGCATTGAAGCCATGCGGATTGAAGCAAAATCCCTGGAGTTGTTTTCGGTTATACTGGACTGGGGCCGGGGGCACAAGGCAGGGTCGTTATCGCCGGTTAACGAGCAGGATCGCCTTGGCATTAGCCGGGCGCTGCGGTATGTGGAGGAACACCTTGCGGAGCCGCTTGCCCTGCGCAGCCTGGCGCAGCAGGCATCCATGAGCCGGAGTAAATTCACGTCTGTTTTCAAAAACCACACCGGGCTTTCCGCTTTCCCCTTTCCGCAAAATAGCCTATAGTGGTTACATTATGAAGGCTGCATTATGAAGGATCTGGCCCGGATACGGGAAAAAAAAGCGTTTATTATTGATATGGACGGGGTTATCTACCACGGAAACCTGCTCCTAAAAGGGGCGGCGGAATTTGTGGAGTGGCTTACGGCCAACAACAAATCTTTTCTGTTTCTTACCAATTCAAGCGAGCGGTCCCCCCAGGAGCTGGCCCAGAAGATGTCCCGGCTGGGCATTGTGGTGGACCCGGAGCATTTTTATACCAGCGCCCTGGCGACCGCAAGCTTCCTCGCCTCCCAGCACCCGGGGGGATCGGCCTACGTGATCGGCGAGCCGGGGCTGATCCAGGCCCTGTACGACGCGGGGTTTATCATGAACAACGTGAATCCCGATTACGTGGTGGTGGGGGAAGGCCGGGGCTACAGCCTGGAAGCCCTGGAACGCGCGGTAAGGCTGGTCATGGGGGGCGCCCGGCTTATCGGCACCAACCCGGATCTTTCCGGCGCCGTGGAAAAGGGGATTGTACCGGCCTGCGGCGCGCTGGTGGCCCCGATAGAGCTTGCCGCCAAGGTAAAGGCCTATTTTGTGGGCAAGCCCAACCCCCTGATGATGCGCCACGGCATGAAGCGGCTCAACGCCAAACGGGAAGACACGGTGATCATCGGCGACCGGATGGACACCGATATTGTGGCGGGGGTGGAAGCCGATATTGAGACGGTGCTGGTCCTTTCCGGCGTTACCGCGCTGAACGATATTCCCGGCTACCCCTACCAGCCCAGGCACATCCTTGACGGGGTTTTCGAACTGCCGGGCTAACCATAGCGGGGTAATCGCGGAAAAAGCGCGGCGCGGGAAAGACGCGGCGCGGCTCCCGCTGCGCGGCCCCGGCGACACTCCTATACGCCCAGGCAGGTACCCACCGCCTGGGCGGTGTCCAGCATGTAGTGGTCCAGCGGCACGTTTTTTACTTTTTCCGCAGGGACGCTCAGGTCCACCGAACCGATGGAATCCCCAATCAGGGCCACCATGCGGCCGTATTTGCCCTTGGCAAGCAGGTCCGCCGCGGCGGTCCCCAGGGCGGTAGCCAGGACCCGGTCGGATGCGCTGGGGATGCCCCCGCGCTGCACGTAGCCCAGGACCGTGGCCCTGGTTTCCATGCCGGTTTCCTCCCCAATCTCCCGCGCCACCCGGTAGCCGATGGAGGGGTTCACCGTTTCCGCGCGGTACTTCTTCCGCTCCTTCTTGTCCATGGCGGCTTCCGCAGTCGAAAGGGCCCCCTCCGCCACCACCACGATGGAGTAGCTCTTCCCCTCGCGGGCGCGGGCCTCCAGGTGCCGGCCGATAGCCTTGATGTCGTAGGGGATCTCCGGGATCAGGATCACGTCGCCGCCGCCGGCCACCCCGGCGTAGAGGGCCAGCCAGCCGGCCTTGTGGCCCATCAGCTCGATGACGATCACCCGGCTGTGGCTCTGGGCGGTGGAGTGGAGGCGGTCAATCGCCTCGGTCCCGATGGCCAGGGCGGAATGGAAACCGAAGGTGCGGTCGGTCCCCACAATATCGTTGTCAATGGTCTTGGGGAGCCCCAGCACGTTAAGGCCCTCCCGCGCAAGCAGGCAGCCTGTCGTGTTGGTGCCGTTCCCCCCCAGCACCACAAGGCAGTCCAGGTTCAGTTTCCGGTAGTTGTCCTTGATGGCCTGGACCCTGTCGCCTTCGATCTCGCTGTCGCTTTCACCCTTCCTGTCCTTGAAGGGCTTCTCCCGGCTGGCCCCCAGGATGGTCCCGCCACGGGTAAGGATGCCGTAGGTATCCTGCGGCCGCAAGAATCGCCAGTTTTCCTGAATAAGCCCCAGGTAGCCGTTGGCGATGCCCACGATGTTCATGCCGTAACGGTCATACGCGGCCCGGCAGACCCCCCGGATCGCCGCGTTCAGCCCCGGACAGTCCCCGCCTGCGGTAAGGATTCCAAAAGTTTTAGTAACGCTGTAGCGGTTTCCCATGTGCGCCCCCTGTCAAAGCATAGTAGGTTTCGCGGCAGCCGGCAATCGGGCGCGGTTTACAGTTGGGCCTATTTGAACTAAAAATAATTTATGACCCTTTCAAAGATCTCCGGTTTCCTGTTATTGCCTTTGTACCTTGGTTTATGGGTTTCTCCGGTTCAAGCCCAAAGGCCGGCGGAGCAGGGGGACGATTTTCCCCTGCTGATCGGTACGGCGGAAGGTTTGTACGGCCTGAGCATGGAGGGGAATCTGCGGCCCCTGTGGCAGGGCGGCGAAGTGCGGAAGATCGTAGCGGCGGGGGATTCCTGGGCGCTCCTTTCCGAAGCGGGGATCCTCTGGTCAGACGACCTTCTGCGCTGGGAGGGCCGGAACCGGGGGCTTCCGGTAAAGACGGTCAAGGTCTTTGAAGACGGCGTAAAATCCTTTGTCCCGGTGCCGCAGGAGATAAAGGATCTGAAGGTCCACCCCGGCAACCCGGCGCTTATGGTGTGCGCCACGAAGGACGCGGTTTTTTTGTCCCGCGATTCGGGCCGTTCCTGGGCCAGCCTGGGCATGCCCCCCTATCAAACCAACGGCATTAAGGCGGTGGCGGCGGCGTTCCTGCCGGATCTGACGATCTTCCTTTCCCACAGCATCTACGGGGTTCACTACCTGCAGCCCGACAAGCCGGGGGCCAAGTGGGCCGAGCTTAACAGCGGGATCGAAACGCTGGAAACAACGGACGACGCCGACGAGATTGCCGATATCCTGGTGGTCCAGGGATCGGCAGAGGCCCCGGCCCGCATCTACGTTTCCCAAAGTTTCCGCCGCCGGATCTACTCCCTGGATTGGGCCCGGAAACGCTTCCAGCTTGTCTGGGCCGGCGGCGCCGCGTTCGGCGCCATCGATTCCCTGGGCCCCGTCAGCGCCGGCCCCTCCCGTGCCGGTTCCACTGGCGTCGGTTCCGCCGGTTCCGCCCCGCTTGCGGGAATCCGCTTTGTGGGTGACGGCACAATCGGGGAGCTGGCCCTTTCCCAGGGTTCCGAACCGGGCTACCGGAGCCGGGAGGACATTCTGGATATTGTCCGGAACATCCCGATATACCTGGAACTGGACCCCCTGTGCCTGGTGATCCGCGCGCCGGGCCCGGAGGACTACAACCTGCCCCTGCCGGAAGGCTCCATCAACCTGAGCGAGTTGTGGCTGCTCGCCAGCGGGCAGGCCCCAAGGCCGGAAACCGCCTACGCCAAGGGCAAGGAGGGGCTGTACCTTCCGGTGAACCACGCCATGGAAAGCCGGACCCTGGCGCCCTACCTGGACCTTATCGACAAACACCGCCTGAATATGGTCGTTATCGACATGAAGGACGACTACGGCCGTCTGCGCTTTACCCCCAACAACCCGCGAATCGCCGAGCAGGGCCGGGTATTCCGCCCCCTGGACATTGACGCCTTCCTGGCGCAGATGAAGGAACGGGGCATCTACACCGCCGCCCGGATCGTGGTCTTTAAGGACCCGGTGCTGGCAAGCCGGGGCGGGGGGAAGTACGCGGTCTGGGATTCCCAAAGGGACAGGGCCTGGGCGGGCTACTACGATACCCGCCGCAAAAAAACAACGCCGGAAGCCCAGGCGGAGGAAAAAAAGGGGCCCCTGGAAATCGAGATCCTCCCAGCCGCCGATGCGGACTACGAGATTCTCCGTACCTACTACGATGAGCGCTGGGTAGACCCCTACTCGGAGGAGGTATGGGACTACATCGCCAACATTGCTGCGGAACTCTACGCACGGGGCTTTGACGAAATTCAGTTCGATTATATCCGCTTTCCCACAGACGGGGTCAATTTGGGGAATGCCCAGTACCGCTGGCAGGATCAGGGCATGGACATGGAGTCCGCCATCGTGTCGTTTCTGCGGCATATCCGCGCCCGGCTGGACGCCCCCATTTCTATCGACATCTACGGCGCCAACGGCTGGTACCGCACGGGGGCACGCACGGGCCAGGAGGTGGAACTCCTTTCCCGCTATGTCGATGTGATCTGCCCCATGTACTACCCCAGCCACTTCGCCCAGGACTTTCTGGCCCAGGCCCCGGCGGAACTGCGGCCCTATCGGATCTACAACCAGGGGGCCCGGCGTACCGCCTATATCGGCAGGGGCAGGATCGTTGTGCGGCCCTACGTGCAGGCCTTTTACCTCAACGTCTCCTACGACCGTACTTACTACAACCTCGATTACGTGCGCCGCGAGGTAGAGGGGGTCCGGGACGCGGGCCGGGGGGGCCTTACCTACTGGAACAACTCCGGCCGCTACGA
>JAISMQ010000203.1 GCA_031276685.1 Treponema sp.
AAATGAAAAAAATGACATAAACCAATCGCTTAATCCAAGATTTATTTTTTTGCTTTTATTGATAATGTCAATTATGCAAAAGCCAAATGAACTAAGCATAACCCCGCTAAATGTATGTAAAAGTGTATCCCAGTGATAAAATTTTCGATAATACCCTCTGACTTCCCCAAGGATAATTGCCCCGTACAGGAACAGGACGAACAGTATGTGCATTTCATTGGAAAAAGTTATTTTAAACTTGTGTTCCAATGCGGAGGGTAAAAATACCAGGACCAATCCCAATATACACTGGAGTGATATTTTTATATATTCCCTGTTGGAACGATCAAATATGGCTGTTTTGCCGGTTGTAGAAAAAACAATGCCCGCTATACCATAAATGAATGAAAGAATAAGCATACCAAAGAGAATTATTGCCATTATTTTGTGTAATTTGTATGAATTTTTTTTCACATTTGTATTGTACTAATTTTTACAAGCTTGTCAAGCCGTCAGGGTAAGATTTGGCGTGAGGCAATGCGCGGCGTTGACAAAATGAAATTTTGCCGGTAGTATTGATACAGGATAGGTTATAAAAATTCATGGAAGCGCACTACACCCTGGCGGAAGCGGGGGACTACGGGGAACTGATAGATTTTTGCAACTACGTTTTTAGCCATGCCCACAGTCCCACGGATTTTCCCGCCCTGCTGCCAAAACTCTACCGCCCGGAAAATTTTACGCCGGGCTGCCATTACATCGTCCGGGAGGGCGGCAGGATCCGTGCGGCGGTGGGCGCGTATCCCCTGTGTCTGAATGTTCTGGGAACGGCGCTGCCCGCCCGGGGCATCGGGATGGTGTCGGTCCATCCCTACGCCCGCGCCAGGGGGTATATGCGGGCCCTTATGAAGATGGCCCTGGAAGACATGCGCCGCGACGGGATTGTGTTCAGCCTCCTGGGGGGGCAGCGGCAGCGTTACGAATACTTTGGCTATACCCCTGCGGGGCAGCGGGCGGTTTTTGAGTGCTGCCGGGCCAATATCCGCCACCTGCTGGGGAAGGGTTTTTCCCCGGCCTTCTCCGTCCGCCGGCTTGAGGGGGACGGTAAAGAACTGGAGGATATTTACCTTCTCCACCAATCCAAGGCCGCCCGCTTCGAGCGGGACGCAGGAAAACTTTTTGAAATCCTCTCCTCCTGGAAGTGCCGCGTATTTACCCTGTCGGACGGGGGCGGCTTTGCCGGCTACCTTGTCGCCGACAGCGCCGGGGCCGCGATTTCGGAGATAAACCTTAAAAATCCGGCCCGCATGATCGAGGCGGCCGGCTGCTTTTTGAACCACCTGGGCCGGGACCAGGTATCAGTTGATGTCCAGCCCTGGGAAACCGAAAAACTCGAAGCTTTTTCCGCCTTCGCGGAGAATTGCCGTGTGACCGCGCCCTATAGTTTTGCTGTTTTTGACTGGCAGCCCCTTCTTTCCGCCCTGCTGCGGCTTAAAACCGCCTCCGGCCAGGACCTTCCCGACGGGGAGGCGTTCTTCCGCGTCAGCCGGGAGGGGCTTCCGGATTCCTGCTTCCGCATCGCCGTGCGGCAGGGCGAAGCCGAGGTAAGCCCCGGCACGGGGGAAGGCGCAATCGCCCTCGATTCCCTGCGGGCGGCCAGGCTTTTCTTTTCGCCGCAGCCCTGGGCCCCGCCGGCCTTGCTTGGCAGCCCGTTCCTGCGCGGTATCCTGCCCCTGCCCCTGTTTTTTGAAAACCCCGACGGGATTTAGCGCCGCGGCCCGCCTGCCGTGTTAGCGGCCCGCCGACACAAGGCGCCGCGCCGGTAGCCTGACGCGCCCCCCGGCGCGTCAGCTCAGTAGCTTATGCTGATGGAGGGGCTTATCGTGACAAGATCGGTAAAGCCGAGCGGGCCCTGGCCGAATTTGGAAAGCTTGAGGGCCGCCTGGACGTAGGCGGTGATCCTGAACGGCGCGGCGGCGAGGATCGCGCTGGAAACCCCCGTCCCCAGGCGGAACACCAGGGACTGGGTAAGCGCAAGATCCCCCGGCAGCTTGTTCCCCTCGGGGGCGGAAAAACCGGCGGCATCGTACAGGGCGGCCCGGTAGGCCAGGGTTCCCAGCAGGCGGTTGAAGTAAATGTGGGACAGGCTTTTTTGGATGCTCAGGGAGAAGAGCCGGAATTCCGCTTCGCCCCCCGCAAGCCAGTCAAGGCCGGCAACCTTGCTGCTCTGGTATTCGGCAGCCGCCACCCGCTGAAACACCGGGGAGGGGTGCTGGGAAGACTGGCCCTGCAGGTTCATGCCCTCCGTGTGGCTGTCCCAGGCCCCGTAAAGGCTAAAGCGGAAGGGCAGGACGGGCTCGAAGGCGGCCTGGAAGAACATGTCAACGCGGGGATAAACGGCGGCCCCGCCGGAAGGCCTGGCGGCGGGTACGATCCAGCCTATAGCCTGGGCCGCGTAGCCGTGGCCGAAGGTTTCCCAGGGCATCACGGCCAGGGATCTTAGGCCAAGGCGGCCCATGAATTTATAAGAGTTGCTGTGGAAATCCCAGGTGTACGCGGAATTCGTATCCCCCGCCTGCTGCACGTAGAACCGGGCAAAGTTAAAACCCGCCCCCAGGAACCCCTGCGTTCCCCCGATCCCCAGGGAATGGCTCAGGGTGGTTTCCAGGTTGACGCGGAAGGCCCGGTACACGGTCGTCCCGGTACTTACCAGGTCGGAAATCTGGATGTCCAGGGGGACGCCCAGATCCCCGTTGGTCCACTTAATGTCAAAATCCGCCTTGAGGAACCTGGCGTTCATGGCCGCCTGGAGGAAGATGGTATTCGATTCGGGCGGGTCGATCATAACGCTGTAGATCCCCCCGCCTTCCAGATGGAAACCCAGGGGGGCGTCCAAATCCAGCCGGAACAGGGGGATGGGCAGCCACAGGTCCAGGGGGTTGAGGTACTTAAAGGGGAGGTAGGCCCGGCTGGGCAGGGGCTCCGGAACAGGAAGGGCCTCCGGGGCCTGCGCGGGGGGCCCGGAATCGGCCCCGTCCCAGGGTACCAGGCGCAGCTCCGCGCCCGTACCGCTTATGTCCCCCAGTTGTTCGGGGTAGCGCATCAGGCGGTCGGTATTAAAAAAGCTCCCCCGGTAGTACACGGTGTCCCCCGCCAGGACCGGCAGGGCTACGGCGCCGGAAAAGTCCCGTCCGGCAAACAGCACGGCTGCCCCGCCCTGGAGAAGCACTTCGCCCCGGAGAAGCCCTTCGCCCTGCCCGCCCTCCGCAGCAAGGGCCGTCCCCCGGAGATCGACAAGGGCCAGTTTGTACATCCGGTCATCGTGGTTGTAGCCAAAGAGCAGCCGGCCCTGGGATACCTGAAGGTAGCGGTGAAATTCCCAGCGCTCCCCGTCATCGGGGAGTCCGGTCACTGCGGTGTAGGCCTTTTTGGTATCGTAGTTGTAAAAACCAAGTTCCCGCTTCCCGTTCCGTACCGCCGTAAACGCAATCCAGGTTTCGTCAACGGGCCGGGGGTTGGAGAACAGCAGATCGTCGCTGCCCCGCAGCAGCACTTCCTCGTTCCGGGAACCTTTTGCCCCCGGCGGATCACCGGTCCGGAACACGATGTGGTTTAAGTACCCTTCCGAGGCGATCCCCACCACGCCGTCCCGGAAATAACTCCCCCGGTACAGCCCGCGCCAGGTTCTGCCGGGCAGCCCGTTCGCGGCGGAGTACTCGGCAACAACCGCCTCCGTACGGTCGTTGTGGTACTGGTAGGCGGAGACCAGCAGGGAGTCCCCCCCGGCGGAAACGCTTACATCGTAGGCGGAACGATCGATGGGGATTACCAGTTCTGTTTTTTCCTGTTCCGCGTTGTAGACAAACAACTGCCGGCTAAAATTGTCCAGCACGAAGATCCTGCCCCCCGCCGCCGCCATTCCGGTAATTTCGCTGACGGCGTTTCCGGGTTTCCAGGGCAGGCCCCGGCGCACTACCATTGCTTCTGAATCTTCGATACCCGAAAGATCCAGCGATTCCTTAAAACCGGCCCATGCGTCCAGGGCAGGAAGGCCGTAGATCTTTTCAAAGTGATGGTAGAAACCGTTTTTGTAAAAGAAAAACGAAAAGTGAAAGCTGTTTCCCATGGCCCGCCACAGTTCGGCGTATTTTTCCATGCCGTAGGTTTCCTGCAGGTAACGGGAAAAGAGGCCCCCGTATTCGTACCAGGCCCCCTGGGATGCGGCGCTCATGTCGGAAACGCGGGATGCCTGGTGGGGGCTGAGAAATTTGCCCTCGTAGCTTTCCTGCCGCAGCTTTTGTTTGATCAGGGGATCGTTGGCCCTGCCGTAACCGTCCAGGCTTTCAAAACTTACCGCCGCCCCCTCGACCATAAACGGCGGAGCGTTAAAAGCCGGAGGGTACACCCAGCCGCCGAATATCCGGTGGAAAAAATCCATCGTTTTGGATCGGGTGCTTAGGGATACTGCGTGGGTAAGTTCGTGGAGGAACAGTTTTTCCAGGGGATCGTCAAAAGTGGTCCACTCGGGGCTCATGGGGGTATCCAGGAGCAGAATGTGGGGGTAGGGCATGCTGTTCATAAAGCCGTTGAAATTGTCAATGTGGGGGGTAATGGTAACAGGGATTCTGCGCCTTACGGAAATGCCCAGCCGGGAGGAAAGCTCTTCGTAATCCCTGTCCGCGAACAGCGACAGGCGGCGGGCGGCGCCTTCGGATTCTTTGGGGTAGATTATGTCGAAATATTCGGTCTGCAGCGTCCGCAGCGGGGTAAAGCCCCGGAAATAGGGCTGCGCCCCCAGGGGCAGGCAGGTGAGGGCCAGGCACAGCAGCGCCCAGAGGGGGCCCCTAAAATCCGCCGCGCCCCCCGGCCCCCGGTCATTTTTCAGCTTGTTCACCCTGCCTATTTGACAATGCCGGGCCGCCCGCCGTCAAGCGGTCCGCCAGGACCCCGGGACGTAGTTAAGCCCTGTTTTTAAGGGACCGCGACAAATATCGCTGTGGTATGAGCGCCGCCCCTGCCCGGGGCGCTTGACAGCGCCTATGGCCCCACGGAGCTGGAGGATCTGGCGAACAAATACGATGATTTTAAGGCCGCAGGCTGCGAGATCTACTCGGTTACCGCGTGGAAGCCCGGCGCCGGGCAGACCCTGGAGGCGGACCTGGAACGGGCGGTCCGGGCCATCGAGACCCCGGTCTCCATGAAGATCCTCGTCTCCCTTACCTGCACGCTGTGCCCCGATCTGGTG
>JAISMQ010000210.1 GCA_031276685.1 Treponema sp.
CGCCCTGTGCGCGCTGGAACAGTTAATCTCGGCCCTGCTCCCCTCCGTTGAAATTGTCGTTACCGCGCGGTTCGTGGATACGGCCCTGGCCGTTTTCAGGGGCGGGGGCGGCACTATCCTTACGCCCCTGTTCCTGCTCATAGGGATTGTCGCCTGCCGGCTCCTCCTGCCGGGCCTGACAAGCTTTGCGAAGACCAGGCGGAACATGCGCCTGGCCGAAACGTTCAGGGTGCGGGTGGCGGAAAAGCGCGCAAAGCTGGAGTACCGCCATATCGAAAACAACGACACCTGGGATCTTATCCAGCGGGTGGGGACAAACCCGGCGGAAAAAATCGCCGAAGGGTTTGACGAAAGCCTGGCCCTGGCGAAGGTCTTTGGGCAGCTTGTCTGTGTGCTGGCGCTGCTGGCCTTTCAGGTGTGGTGGGCCGCGCTGGCGGCCGCCGTCTTTGCCGTGCCGCTCCTCTCCCTGGCGTTCCGCGTGGGAACGGCCAACTACCAGGCGGACCGGGACGCGGCCCGGTTTGAGCGGCGGGCCGGCTACCTCTACGGCGTACTGACCGGCCGGGACAATACCGAGGAGCGGGCGCTGTTCGGCTACACCGCCGCGGTAAACGGCGTCTGGTACGAAAAGTACAACGCGGGCCGGGACATACGGATTAAGGCTATGAGAATATTTTTTACCTCCCTTAAAGCCTCAAGCCTAATCGTCGTGCTTACCACCGCGCTTATCATCGGCGTCCTCCTTGCCCCGTTAAAATCCGGGGCCATCAGTACCGGCATGTTCATGGGTTTTGTAAGCGCCGTGTTCAACCTGAGCTACATGGTGGGCAACGAGCTGATAGGCATTACGATGCAGTTGGGAAGATCCCGGGAATACTTAAAGGATCTGTCGGCTTTTTTCGCCCTTGGCGAGCAGGAACAGGCCCTGGACCTCCCGGAAAGCCCCGCCCCGGCGCCGCGTAGCATAGAACTGGCCAACGTGAGGTTCCGCTACCCGCTTACCGAAACCTATGTTCTCAACGGCCTTTCCCTGAAATTCGAGGCGGGCCGCCGCTACGCGCTGGTGGGCGCCAACGGCGCGGGCAAAACCACCATCACGAAACTCATGACCGGGCTGTACCCGGACTACGAGGGGGAGATCCTCGTGGACGGGACGGAACTGCGGAAGCTTCCCGCCGCCCGCGTAAAAGCGCTGTTCAGCGTGGTGTACCAGGACTTCGCCCGGTATCAGGTTCCGCTCAAGGACTCCGTCGCCCTGGGGCCGGTGGCGGCCTCTGGGGCCGGCAGTACTGCGGCAGCGGAGGCGCTGGGCAAGATCGGCCTGGGGAACCTGCCGGAAGAACTGCCGCAGGGGCTTGAGACGCCCCTGGGGAAGATCCGGGAAGGGGGCGCCGATATTTCAGGCGGCCAGTGGCAGCGCGTGGCCATAGCCCGCTCCCTCGTGAACCCCGCGCCGGTGCGTATCCTGGACGAGCCGACGGCCGCGCTTGACCCGGTAGCGGAAAGCGCCGTCTACAAACTGTACGGGGAGATAAGCCGCGGGAAGACGACAATTTATATCACCCACCGGCTTGGCGCGGCGCGGCTGGCAGATGAAATTCTCGTGATTGACGGGGGGCGGGTAGCCGAAAAAGGCAGCCACGAATCCCTTATCGCGCAAGGCGGCCTCTACGCGGCGATGTACGAGTCCCAAAAGGCATGGTACGCATAAAATCCGCCGGCGGCGGGGAAGGTAGCGACTGAAGATGTCCGATACGCAAAACGATAGACAAAAAGCCAGGCAGCCCGGCGTAGCCGCGGTTTTTTTCCGGCTCTTGCCGGCCTGGGTTGCGGCTGCCCCCCTGGGTACGGTGTTCGACATCCTGCTCATGATAGTAAACAGCATGACCAGCGGGCTTATTATCCTTTTGACCCAGCGTTTTCTGGACGCGGGGGCGGAATTCGCCGCCGGCACCGTTGCTACGGGGGCCGTGCTTGCCGCCCTGGCCCTGCTGGCGCTGGCCCATGCGGGTAACCACGTTTTAACGGGCCTTGCCAGCTATTTCGGCAACAGCCATCACCAGAAAGTTGTAGGGGCCTTACGGCATAGCATTACCAAAAAGGCATCACGCCTTGCCCCGCTGGACTTTGAAAAAACCGGGATTCTGAACCACCTCAACAAGGCGGAGCAAGGGTCGTTTAACGCGGCAAGTTTTGCCGGGACCACCATCATCATTTTTATGATGTTCCTGCCGTACTTCGGCTTCATCGCCTGGTACCTTTTCAGCCTCAAGCCGCTTTTGGTGCTGGCCCTGGCGGCCGCCTTTGTTCCGGCGGCCCTGATCCAATTCCTGCGGGTCAAGGTGTTTGCGAAGCTGGAAGACGCCTCCGCCCCGGCCCGGCGCGAGGCGGATTACTACGAGCAGTGCATAACCGGCAGGGAATTCTTCAAGGAAACCCGGCTCCTGGGGGCCTATTGGTACTTCAAAAGGCTGCTTGCCGATTGTATCGCGCTCCTCAACCGCCTGCGCTGGAAACACGAGGTCAAGGCCAACGGCGCGGAGCTTGCAATGAAACTCTTAACCCTGGCCGCATACACCGGCGTCATCTACCTGCTGTTCGCCGCCCTTACGGGGCGGGAGATCTCGGTAGGCGCCTTCGCCGCCGTATACGCCTCAATCGACCAACTGTTCAGAATGATGAACGACGTGATCTCCATTCAGATAGGCAGCAACGCCTCCCGGCTTGGGAGCATACGCAACTACCTGGCGTTTATGGACCTTCCCGAGCGGGGCGGCGCGGACATGGCCGTTCCCAAAACAAAAGGCGTGCGCCTGGAAAACGTCTCGTTCAGCTACCCCGGTTCCGGAACAAAGGCCGTAGATTCGGTAAGCCTGGACATCGCGGGCGGGGAAACGGTGGCCATTGTAGGCGAAAACGGCTCCGGCAAGACAACGCTGGTGCGGCTTATCACGGGCCTGTACCTGCCCGGCGAAGGCGCCGTCCTGATTGGCGGTGTTGACACGGCGGAAGCCTCCATGCAAAGCCTTTTTGACCGCACGTCGGCGGTATTCCAGAAATACCAGCGCTACCAGATGACGCTGAAAGAAAACATCGGCATAAGCCAGGTAGGGGAAAAGGGCTGGGAAACCATTACCAGTGAAAAACTAACGCTGTCCTGTGCCCAGGCGGATCTGGAAACGGACGGGTTTCCCGCCGGTTACGGCACCATGCTGTCGCGGGAGTTTGACGGCATAGACCTGTCCGGCGGCCAGTGGCAGCGCGTGGCCATAGCCCGCGGCCTGTACCGGGACTACGATCTTATCATCCTTGACGAACCGACCGCGGCGATAGACCCCATCGAAGAATCAAAGATCTACAACCGCTTTGCGGAGATCACCCGGGGCAAGACGGCGATTATCGTAACCCACCGCATGGGTTCCGTGCGGCTGGCGGACCGCATCCTCGTGATGAAGCAGGGCCGCCTTGTGGAAACCGGGACGCACGGGGAACTGGCCGCCGGCGGCGGCGAGTATGCGCGGCTGTTCAAGGCTCAGGAACAGTGGTACACGTAACAGGGTTTTTGCGGCCCAAGGGCCCGCACCGCGCTTGACGGAATTCGCGCTAATCCCAATCCGGGTCTAAAGTTACATTTTGAAATGAGGCATTTCGCAATCTTGCGCAAAACAGGAAAACAACCGTATAATCCCCGCAGGAGAATCGGTATGGTCACAGCGCAGGACAAGGCGATACTCAGGGAACTGGCAAAACAGGTCGGGGATTTGGCGGCCCGGGACATCAACAAACAGCGTACCGCCCGCATCAGGGAGATGCACGGCCTTAAACCCGGACGCCCGCCGGTCTGGATCGACGAGATCCCCTGGCACGAAATGGACATAGACGGTTTCCTGGCCCCGCGCTGCGAATCCAAAGAGGGGCAGAACATGGAACGGCAGTTCCGGCGTACCCTCTACCGATGGAAGTACATCCAGGCGGACATGGTGGTGGAAGACGCCTTCTACGTCTACAAGGCGTTTACGGATTCGGGCAACGGAATCAGAATAAAAGAGGAAACCCTTGCCACCAACCAGGCCAACAACATCGTGTCCCACCACTACGAGGACCAGTTGGACACGGAGGAAAAAGTAGAGGCCCTGAAGATCCCGGTTATCGAAGCCCGGCCCGACCTTGACACAAAGAACCTTGAAGCCGCGCTGGACATTCTGGACGGCGTCATGCCGGTAAAGCTCCGGGGCCACGGTATCTACTACGCCCCCTGGGACGAGATCTCCATGCTCAGGGGCATAGAGAACTGCCTGGTGGATATGATAAGCAACCCGGAGCTGGTTCATAAAACCGTCGCCAAATTTACCGAGATCGGCGTGGCCCGCTATACCCAGATGGAGGCCCAGGGGCTCCTGGACTTCAATGTCCCCAGCCTCCACTGTACGCCGCCGTACTGCGACGAACTGCCCGCGAAGGACTGGGACGGCGGCAGGGTACGCTTCAAGGACGTCTGGTTCCGGGGCATGGCCCAGCTTTTTTCCTCGGCCTCCCCCGAGATGCAGGACGAGTTTGACCTGCAGTACATGCGGAAGCTTATGGACCGCTGCGGCCTCTCCTACTACGGCTGCTGCGAGCCGCTGGACCGCTTTATTCCCTACCTCAAAAAAGTGCCCAACATGCGGAAAATAGGGGTAAGCCCCTGGGCGAACGTCCGGTCTTCGGCGGAACAGATGGGGGGGGACTACGTGTTTGCCCGGAAGCCCAACCCGGCCAACGTGGCCAGGGACTTCAACCGGGCGGTGGTGGAACAGGAGATACGCGAAACCATCGAAGCCTGTATGGAGAACAAGTGCCCTTACGAGTTCGTCCTTAAGGATATCAGTACCGTGGGCGGCAACCCCCGCAACCTGATCGCCTGGGCGAAGACCGTTACGGAGACCATAGACCGTTACTACTGACAGGTTCGTATATGGCAAAAGGAACGGATAAAAGGGCGCGGCTAAAAGAGATCCTGGATTTTGCCCGGCTGCGGAAGCTCTTCGGGCACTTTTCCGTGGTAACCGGCCTTGACGTGGCCCTGTTTGACGACTCCGGGGCCGAACTCCTAAGCGGCAGAAAACCCGGAACAATCTGTACCACCGCGAAAAATTGCCGGAAATGCCGGGAAATGATCGCCTACGGCGGCGTTATGTCGTCCAAACTCGGAGAACCCTACATATTCGCCTGCGGCTGCGGCCTTATCATGTGTTCTTCCCCCGTAATGTTCGGCGACCAGCTTATCGGGTCCATCGCATGCGGCCCGGCCATCCTCTGGGAGCCCGACGATATTGCCCTGTCGGAGATCGCGGAAAAAACCCGGAGCATGGGCATCCGGGCCAGGGCCGGTGATTTTCTGCGCCATACCCCGTCGTGCGGCTGCGTAAACGTAACCAGCGCGGCACAAATTCTCTTTATCATCGTCAACAGCCTTACCCGCGAACACAACGTCTACCTGAAGCAGCGCGCCCGGATCACCGAACAGCAGCGGCAAATATCGGAACTGGTCCAGGACCGCAAATTCGCCGCGGCGGGCCTTATCGAGATGGAAAAACGCGCCTCCGCCCTTACCTACCCCTACGAAACGGAGAAGGAACTTATCGCGTTTGTCCAAAGCGGGAACAAACAGCAGGCCACCAATATCCTGAACACCCTGCTCAGCGTAATTTTCTGTTTTGCCAGCGGGAACATAGACACGATCCGGGTACGGATCTTCGAACTGGTAGCCTTTCTTTCGCGGGCCGCAGTGGAAGCGGGGGCGCCGCTGCGGGAGATCAACAGTATCACCAAGGAATCCTTTGAAATTTGCGAGGACGGTACGGATTTTGAACGGCTCTGCTTCCTCACCACCCAGGCCATGGAGCGCTTTATCGACACGGTGCATCAAAACCGGGGCCAAAAGCGGACCAGCGAGCATCTGAGCAAGGCGATTGGCTATATCACCCAGAACTACGCGGACGACCTTAGCCTTAGCGGGGTGGCGTCCAGGGTGTTTGTCAGCGAGTACTACCTTAGCCACCTGTTCAGGAAAGAGATGAACATGACCTTTTCAAACTACGTATGCAGAATCCGGATTGACAAAGCGAAGGAGTACCTTAAAAATGACCGGCAGGCCCAGATACAGGAGGTCGCCGGAAAGGTCGGGTTCAACGATGCCAATTACTTTGCCAAGATCTTCAAAAAAACAACCGGGGTTACACCCAAGGAATACCATTCCTTTTTCTGCGCCTGAACCGCGCCCAGGGCGGGCGGGGGGTAAGAAAGCGGCGCGGAGTCGGTTTGCCGGGGGGCGTATGCGCGGGGCGCGGCAAACTGCCAGGCACAGCGCCATTTTTGCGGGGGAACATGAAAATACGGCTGCTACACCAGGATCTAAGCTGCGAAGCGGAACACGGCGAAACCGTGCTGGCCGCCCTGGCCCGGGGGGGCTTCGTAATCGACGCCCCCTGCGGCGGGCGCGGTTTTTGCGGGAAGTGCAAAGTCCGCATAGCCGAGGGGGCAGTCCGGGGCACGGCCCGCGCCGGACAGGCGGACTCTGGCGGGGCGGGCTTCGTCCTTGCATGCCAGGCAATTCCCAAAACGGACATAACCGTTGAACTCCCCCGGCATGACGGTTTCGTGCGGAACGAGGTCGACGCCGTAACCCGGAACGCCGGGGCCCCCGTCCGCGCCGGCATCGCGCTGGACCTGGGGA
Source organism: Treponema sp. (assembly GCA_031276685.1). Lineage (GTDB taxonomy): Bacteria > Spirochaetota > Spirochaetia > Treponematales > Breznakiellaceae > JAISFT01. The sequence goes on from JAISMQ010000210.1 coordinate 6,716, forward strand.
CAACCACGCTGTCCGCCCAGCTTTTCGACCTGGACAGGGGCGAAGCGCTGGACACCCATTCCGAACTGAACGATCAGCGGATCTTCGGGGCCGACGTGATGAGCCGGATCAACGCCGCGAAAAACGGAAAAACCGGGGAACTGTTCGCGCTGATAAACCGCCAGACGGAAAAGACCATAAAGCGGTTGTGCGAAAAACAGGGCATATCAAAAATCGAACGGCTTACCGTCGCCGGAAACACCACCATGCTCCACCTTTTTACCAATACCGATCCTTCGCCGATGGGGGAAGTCCCCTTTACCCCGGCGTTCCTGGAAGCGCGGCAATTCGGCGGGGAAGAGCTTTCCCTCCCGGCGGGGCGCGTAACGGTCCTCCCCTCCATCGCCGCGTTTATCGGCGGCGACATTGTATCCGGCCTCGCGTCCCTGGATATTCTGGCGGGGGCGGACAATTCGCTGCTTATCGACATAGGCACCAATGGGGAAATGGCCCTGTTCCACGGGGGGCGGATCTACTGCTGCTCCACCGCCGCAGGCCCCGCTCTGGAGGGGGCTGAAATTTCCTGCGGCATGGGCGGCGTTACGGGGGCCATCAGCCGGATAACGCGGAAGAACGGGGAACTCGCCTTAACCGTCATCGGCGGCGCCGAACCCAGGGGGATATGCGGCTCCGGCCTTATTGACGTTATGGCGCTTATGCTTAGGGAAGGGATTATCGACGAAACCGGGGCGCTGGACGACGCCTACGAGGGGGGCTTTGCCATTACGGGGAACATCTCCATCGTAAACCGGGATGTCCGGCAGTACCAGCTTGCAAAAAGCGCTATCCTTTCCGGGATCAAGATCCTCTGCAAAAACGCGGGGCTAAGCCTTGCCGATATCAGCACCGTCTACATCGCCGGGGGGCTGGGATTCTTTATCGACAAGGAAAACGCCATCGCCACGGGGCTTTTGCCCGGGGAATTCCTGGACAAGATCGCCGTATGCGGAAACCTGAGCCTGCGGGGGGCCCTGCGCTGCCTGGGGGAGGGGGATACGGCGTTTCTGGAGGCATGCGACAGGATTATCGCGAAAAGCGTCAACATCGACCTTGCCGCAGACAGCGCCTTTATGGACGAGTTTGCAGAAAATATGCTGTTTTGAACTGCCCCCGCCCGCAGGCGGGGGCCGGGCAGGATCAGTAGAAGGAGCGGCAAACCTCTGCGGCGCTGGCGGCGTCGGGGGTAAACGCATCGGCGCCGATTTCATCGGCAAAGCTCTGGGTAACCGGGGCGCCGCCGACCATCACCTTTACCCTGTCCCGCAGCCCTGCGGCCTTTAGGGCGTCAATTATATCCTTCTGGGCCATCATGGTCGTCGTCAGCAGGGCGGAAAGGCACAGCACCTTGGCGTCGGAATTCTTGATCGTTTCGATGATCTTCTCATCGCCGCAGTCAACGCCCAGATCGATAACCTCGATACCCCGGCCTTCGATCATCATCTTTACCAGGTTCTTCCCGATGTCGTGGAGGTC
>JAISMQ010000242.1 GCA_031276685.1 Treponema sp.
GGGGGGCAGCGGCGGGCCCAGAGCTTTAGGCAAATGGGTTTCGGCAGGCTCTTTAAGAACTACTACTTTATCACCTTCATGATTTTTGCCCTGTTCGTCTACCTGCCCAACACCACGTCCAACGCCTTTATGCCCTATCTGATGGAAAGCGTGGGCGGGGAGTCGGCCATGTACGGCCTTATCGCCGGTTTTAAGGCCCTGCTGGAAGTTCCCGCGCTGTTTTTTATGCGGCGCCTGCGCCGGCATTTTTCGCTGCCGGCCATGCTCATCGGGGCGGCGGCTTTGTACAGTGTGGAGGCCCTGCTCTACGCCGGCGCCACCAGCATGACCCACATCGTGCTTATTCAGATATTCCAGGGCCTGGGGGGCGGCCTGTTGATCGGCAGTTCCGCCAACTACCTCTATTCCCTGTCCCCGCCGGAACTTAGCTCCACCGCCCAGACCATGAACGGCGCCCTGGCGGCCACCGCCGCCATCATCGGCAACCTGGCGGGGGGCGGCCTTATCGTCCTGGTGGGGATTCGCCGCTTCTACCTGATAGTCAGCGGCTCCCTTCTGTTTGCCCTTGTTTTTTTCGTGGCGACGCTGTTCGCGGGCATACGGATATTCAACAAGAAACTTCTCCCCGGCCGCTGACAGGGCCCCCGGTGTCCGGCGGGACCGGAATGCCCAGCCCCCTCATGGCTTCCCGCAGCGGCGCCTCGTTTTTCGGTTCAAGATTGCCCAGGGGCAGCCGCGCCGGGCCGGCGGGGAGCCCCGCCCAGCCCATAGCCGCCTTGATAGGCACGGGGTTGGTCTCGATAAAGGCCGCTTTGACCAGGGGGAGCAGCTCGTAGTGAAGCCTGCGCCCCTCCTCAAAATCGCCGCCCAGACAGGCCCGGACCAGGGCCGCCACCTTGCCGGGCGCCAGGTTGGAAATGACCGAGATCACCCCGTCCCCGCCCAGGCTCATCAGGGGCAGCGTCAGGCCGTCGTCCCCGGAAAAGACGAGGAAATCCCCCCCATCCGCCCGGGCGCGCAGCTTGATGTTCCGGATAACGTCCCCCATCTGGTTGATGTCCCCGCTGGCCTCCTTAACCCCGATAACGTTGGGAATCCGGGCCAGTTTTTCCATCAGCGCCGTGGGGATGTTCCGCCCCGTGCGGCCGGCGATATTGTAGATGATAATGGGGATGCCCAGTTCCCCGGCTGCCTCGAAGTGGCGGATAAGGCCGGAATCGTTGGGCTTGTTGTAGTAGGGCGTTACCACCAGGGCGGCGTCGGCCCCCAGATCGCGGGCCCGCCTTGTGTACTTTACCATGTAGGCGGTGTCGTTGGACCCGGTCCCGATGACAACCGGCAGGCGGCCCCCCGCCTTGTTCACCGCGATCCTGATAAGCCGCTCCTCCTCGCCTTCCTCCAGCGTGGGGGTTTCCCCGGTGGTCCCCAGGGGCAGAAGGCCGTCTATGCCCCCCTCGATCTGGTAGTCCAGAAGCCGCTCCCAGCCGGCATAGTCCACTTCCCCCGATTCTTTCATCGGGGTAATAAGGGCGGTAAAAGCCCCCCGCCGTATCGGTACCATACGCGCTCCTGTTTTAATTGCTGCGGCGTTCCGGGTCAAGCTGCGGAACCGGGCCGCCGGCCCAGAATACCGGCCAGAACATCGTCAAACGTAAAAACCCCGCGCCGGGGCGCCCCCGCTTCGTCACGGCGGATCAGCCACCCGGCGGCCAGCAGCGCTCCCCGGACCAGCCCTTCCCGGTTCCGGGCGCTGTGGGTAATCTCGATGCTGTCCGCAGGGGAATCAAACATAATCGTGTGGACGCCGGGCGCCGCGCCCAGCCGCAGGCTGCCGTAGTGGAGCTCTTCCGGCCTGGGGGGGCGGTTCAGCGTCTCGTAAACCGCCGTAGTTTTGCGGCCCATATTTTTTATGATAATCTCCGCCAGGCTCTTCGCGGTCCCGGAAGGGCTGTCGGCCTTTTTGTTGTGGTGGATCTCGTACCCGGCCGCGTCGTAGTCCGGAAAACTGTCCATCAGCGCGGCGGCGAAGGCCGCAATCCGGTAGAACAGGTTTACCCCCAGCGAAAAGTTGGGGGCCCAGAGCAGGGCCGACCCGGCGGCTTCCACCGCCGCCCCGGCCTCCGCCAGCCCGTCCTGCCAGCCCGTGGTGCCCACCACGGTAGGGATGCGCCGTTCCGCCAGAGCCTTGATATTGTCCAGCGCCGTATCGGGCCGCGTAAATTCCAGGGCAACGTCTACGCCGCCCGGCGTCCCGGCGGCCATATCGGGGATCGTTTTGTAAACCGCCGCCCCGCAGGCGCTCGTGCCCGGACCGTATAGGGGGTCCACCACCGCGCCGACCCGGTCCCCCTGCTCCAAAGCCAGGCTTTCGATAAGCTTCCCCATCTTGCCGTAGCCGATAACCGCGATGTTCATGCCGTACCCCCACCCGCGCTCCCGTCCGCGCCCCCAGGCCCGTCCGGGCCGCCTTCCGGATCGGGAAGTTCCAGCCGGTCAAAAAAATCGATATGCAGGGCCCGGACCACGTCCTCCGCCTCCGCAGCCTCGACAATAAAGCTAATGTTCACCTTGCTGGCCCCCTGGGAGACCATCTGCACCGGAACCCCCAGCAATTCGCAGGTGCGGAAGGCCCTGGCCAGAATTTCCGAAGACCGCTTTACGTTGCCGACGATGGTGACAATGGCCTTCCCCTTCCGCAGTTCCACGCTGGCAATTTTGGACAGCTCCTCTTTCAGCGCCGAAAGATCGTTTACCGCGTCCAAAGTCAGGGAAACCGACACCTCGCTCGTGGCCACCATGTCCACCGAAATACGGTGCCGGGCAAAGCTGGAAAAAACTTCCGCCAGAAACCCGTACTGGCCCAGCATCCGCGTGGAGACAATATCGACCAGGGTTATGTCCTTGCGCGACGTAATGGCCCTTACCGGCAGGGTTCTTTTTTCGGAAGCGGCCGTTATCCTCGTGCCCGGCGCGGCGGGGTTGTAGGAATTCTTGACCAGCACCGGCGTACCCGTTTTCATGCAGGGCTGCATCGCCCGGGGGTGGAGTACCTGTGCGCCAAAATACGCCAGCTCGGCGGCTTCCTCATAGCTCACAGTTTCCACAGGTTTGGCGTTTTTTACAATCCGGGGGTCCGCCGTCAGAATACCGTCCACATCCTTCCAGACCTGGACCTCCTCCGCCCCGCAGGCGGCGGCGATCATCGTCGCGGAAAGATCACTCCCCCCCCGCCCCAGCGTGGTAATGACCCCCTCCGCGTCCCGGGCGATAAACCCCGTAACCACCGGCAGCACCCCGCCCCCCACCAGCGGGAGTACCCGTTCGGGGATCAGCTTCCAGCTTTCCCCCGCAATCTCCGCAATCGTGTAGTTGGAATCGGAAACAAAACCCAGCTCCCAGGAATCAAAAGCCCGCGCCCCCATACCCAGCGAGGCAAGTTAGGCCGCCACAATCCGCACCGCAAGCCGCTCCCCAAAGGACAGCAGGTAGTCCTTGGTCCGCCGGCTCAGTTCCCGGATCTGGGAAATCCCCGTCAAAAGACTCTTCAGCTCGTTCAGCAAAGGGACAACCTCCCCCTCCGCATCCCCCAGCCCCAGGCCGCGTATAGTTTCCAGGTGGAGATCCTCGATAGCGCCAATGGAAACCCGCGCCTCGCGGTAGGCCAGGCCGGCGGCTTCCAGCAGATGATCCGTCGTGTCCCCCATCGCGGACAGCACCAGCACCGGGCGTTTTTCCAACTGCCCCCTGACAATGCCCGCCACGCGGCGGATACAGGCGGCCCCCGCCACCGATGTCCCCCCGAATTTCATCACAACCATAGACCGCGAGTTTATCAGCAAAATACGCCCCGTTCCAAGACCAGGAAGGGGGGGCCCGCTACCACGGACAATGTCCCCGTAGCCGGGCCAAAAACCATGTTTTTGGCCTCGCGTTTGCCCTGGCCCCCCCGGGGGGGGGGGCGCGGGGGGGGGGGGGCGGCCCCCCCCCCCGCCCACCCCCC
>JAISMQ010000283.1 GCA_031276685.1 Treponema sp.
GCCCGGATAATGAAAACGTGTGGATCGTCAAAGTTAAAAAATGTATCCGCACCAAGGACGCGCTGCAGACGCTTATCGATCAGTACGAGCCCGAAAACATCTCCGTCCACGAGCAGGACATCGAGGACATCATAAAAGGCATATTCGGGGCGTAAATTCCCCGGTGTCCGGGGCCCCGAAATTCGCCCCCCAAACCAGGGCAAGATTGACAAATACCGGCGCGGCCAATAGAATAGTGATAAGACAACGAAGGGAGGGCGTTACGTCTGATCGGGCGGCGGGATACAAACCGTCTCCCGTGGAAAACGGACTAGGTCCAGGAGGTATCAGATGAAACGTTTCGCTAGGTTTTTGCTGTTATGTGTGATTGCCGCCCTTTTTTCAGCATGTGAGACCATACCCGATAAAGTTGATCTGAATGATGATGCCATTCTGGCACCCATTACCCCGCAAATCATAGATCAGGTCAGAAAAGAACAGGGGGGAGGCTACCTGGACTTCCTTAAGGAAATCACCTATTTCATCTCTGTTAATGTTGACTTGGTATATAGCAGGGCCGGGGCATCATCGCTGCATGTGGGGAACCTGGGAACTATCGAGCCAGGTAAGGGCGATGGCTTGGGAAGCGGTTCGGAAGAATTCAAGGGAAGGAAAGATCCTTCAAACAAAATTTTGACCTTACGAGAAGGCTTCTCCGTGTCGAATTTGAACAGAATTTCCATAAATGACCAGGGGAAGTTGTTCGACATCACCGATGGGGGGGATCTTTTAATCGAGTATCCCGGATATCAGCTTAAACTGGGCTTTGTTCTGAACCCTGAAAAAACCAAGTATGAGCTGGAATACGTCCTTGAAACAACCGAAGAAGAAACCGAAGAGCAGGTCTTCCTGGCCTTAACCGGAACACGGCCCCACCTTTTGATCTACTGCCTGGTTGGGGCGATCCGGATTGAGATGGACCCTAAGCCGGATTCACCGCCCAAGAGTACTTCCGCAGTTGGCGGGCAGAATACGCCTATAGTGCCGAATACCCCACAGCCCGATATTAAGTCTCCGGTACCTAAGCCATTGGCGCCTGAAACGCCACAGCCCCCGGCAGTACCCCGTGCGCCCGAACCGGCCCCGCTTCTGGCTGAAACGCCGCCGCCTCCGGCTGAACCCCCGGCGCCTGAGACGCTGCAGCCCTTGGCTGAACCCCCGGTAGCTGATGCGTCTCCCCCTGAGCCCTTGGTAGTTGAGACGCAGCCACCCCCGGCTGAACCCCGGATACCTGAGCCGTCTCCCGTTGAGCCATCGGTAGTTGAGACGCCGCAGCCTCCGGCTGAACCCCGGATACCTGAGCCGTCTCCCCCTGAGCCTTTGGTAGTTGAAACGCCGCAACCCCCGGTTGAGCCGCCACAGCCCCCGGTAGTACCCCGTGCGCCCGAACCAGCCCCGCTTCTGGCTGAAACGCCGCTGCCCCCGGCTGAACCCCGGGTGGTTGAATCGGCCCGGCCCGATCTTCCTGCGGTCGCGAATGTCCCGGAACCTTCGTCTGTGGCCCTTGTTCCGGCCCCTATGTCCCCCCCAGCTCCCTTGACCCCTCTGGAATCCCCCCGGGTCCCGGTGATACTGCCGCTCGATCAGGAAAGTGATTACAGCGCAAATCCCCGGATCGGAGAGGTCGTGCTGCTTATGGGCGGATCCGCCCCCACGGTTCGCAATGTTTCAACCGCAAGCGTCACGGGTGTTTCCGGCAACCATTACACGATTCAGGTTGGGGCGTTCCGGGATCAGGAAAATGCCGCCGCAGCTTACGCGGCCCTTGAACGGGGGGGCTTTACCCCGCTCTACGAGTGCCATAAGGACGTAACCCGCGTAGTAATTCCGGCAGTGGATCAAAAAGATCTGGCCCGGACCAGGGAGAGGATCAAAGCCCTTGGCCTTGGCGAACCCTATGTGCGGCAGTAAAAAAACACGAAAGGCCAGCGCATATACGTGGGAATATTGCGGCGAACAGGAAAACCGGGGACGCAAACCGCCATCCCCCCTCTTGATCCTGGGCCGAATCGGACGGCCGACCTGCCGCTTAGGAGGCGGCCGCTCTATCCACTGAGCTACAGGACCCGCTGACTGGGGTACCAGCCTACCACGGGCTTCTGCGGGGGTCAAGGCGCGTTGTCCAAGGCCAGCGCATATGTGGTATTTTCCGGCCTTTTCGCTATAATCATAGGGATATGTCTACGGAAAAATCTCGGGATGGGGCAGGCCGAGGGTCCGGCCTGCTGAAGCCGTTGATTGTGCAAAGCGACCGTACCCTGCTTCTTGATGTGCATGCCTCCGGGGCCGGGGAAGCCCGTGCGGCGATTATGCCTTTTGCAGAGCTGGAAAAGTCCCCGGAACACATTCATACTTACCGGATTACCCCTTTGTCCCTGTGGAACGCCGCCAGCGCGGGGCTTTCCCCTGTGGATATTGCCGCCGCTATCAGTACCTACAGCCGTTACGAAATACCTTCCGGAATTCTGGAAAGTTTTACCGATACCATGTCCCGTTACGGGAAGATCCGCATGGTCTCCGCCATTTCTACCGAAACGGCCGGTTCGACCGAAGCAGCCGGCACTGCGGCTACGGCGGATACGGCTGGCTTGGCGGATACGCTGTTCCTGCTCTGCCAGGACGAGGCGATTGCCAGGGAGATTGCGGCGGCGGTATCCCTGGGGAAATACCTCCAGCCCGTGGACGGGGGCAGCGCGGGAGGCGGGGGCAGCGTAGGGGGCGCGTTTTCCCTGCGGCTTATTGACCGGGGGACGGTAAAGCGGGAGCTGATCCGCCTGGGCTGGCCGGTCCGGGACGAGGCCCCCTTTGTAAAGGGGGAAGACCTGTCCGTGGGCCTGCGGCAGACCAGCCGTTCCGGCCGGCCCTTCGCCCCAAGGGATTACCAGGTGGACGCGGCGGCTTCAGTGTACGGGGACGGCGGCCCCGGCACGGGTTACGGGGTCATCGTGCTGCCCTGCGGCTCCGGGAAGACCGTGGTGGGCATGACTGTCATGTCCCTCCTAAAGACCAATACCCTTATACTTACCACCAATGTGGCGGCGGTACACCAGTGGATCGAAGAACTCCTTGACAAGACCGACCTGGAGCCGGAAAACATCGCGGAGTACACCGGGGTTTCCAAATCGGTAGCCCCGGTCACCATTGCCACCTACCAGATTATAACCTGGCGGCCCGACAGGGGGGGGGATTTCCCCCACTTCCGCCTGTTCCGGGAACGCCCCTGGGGGCTTATCATTTACGATGAAGTACACCTGCTTCCCGCGCCCGTGTTCCGGGTAACTGCGGAGCTTCAGGCGGTGCGGCGTCTGGGGCTTACGGCTACGCTGATTCGGGAGGACGGCGCGGAAGACGCGGTTTTTAGCCTGGTGGGGCCCAAACGCTACGATGTGCCCTGGAAGGATCTGGAGGGCAAAGGCTGGATTGCGGAGGCCGTCTGTACGGAGATCCGCCTGGATCTGCCGGAGGACCTTAAAATACCCTACGCGGTGGCCGCCCCCCGGGAAAAGTACCGCATTGCCAGCGAAAATCCCTGCAAAGAAGACGCGGTCCGGCAGTTGGTGGAAAACCACACCGAGGATCAGATCCTTGTGATCGGCCAGTACATCACCCAGTTGGAGTCCCTGGCCCGGCTGCTTAAAGCCCCGCTGATTACCGGGAAAACGGCGAACCCCGAACGGGAGCGGATCTACGCCGCCTTTAAGAAGGGGGAAGTCCGGGTAATCGTGGTGTCCCGTGTGGCCAACTTTGCCATCGATCTTCCCGACGCTTCCTGCGCCATCCAGGTTTCTGGATCGTTCGGCTCCCGCCAGGAGGAAGCCCAGCGGCTGGGGCGGATCCTGCGGCCCAAGGGCGGCAAAAACGCCTGGTTCTACACGCTGGTATCCCATTATACCGTGGAAGAGGACTTCGCGGCCAACCGGCAGAAGTTCCTGGCGGAACAGGGCTACAAGTACTCTATCCAGCACTGGGCTATCTGATGGGAATTTTCCACGATTGGGACCAATGGAAGTCCGCGATGATGACCTTGCCGGAGGATGCTTTTTTTGATCTTCTGCGGAGCGTCTTTGGGCATCTAAAAACCCCCTTCAACAAGCAGAACCTCCTTGCCGATCTGGCGGCCTTTCTTTCCCGTGACGATATCCGCCGGAACATCGCCGCCTACATTGACGAGCCGGATGCCCGGATTATCGCGGCGGTAGCCCTGCTGGGGAATCCCACGGCGGCGGAACTGGAACAGTTCTTTGCCGGCGACGGTATGGGAATCTCCCCCCTCCTGCTTAACCTGGAGGAGCGCTTTATCCTGTACCGTTACCGGGAGGATGGCGTACTCCGCCTGGGCCTGAACCCGGTGCTGGAACCCGTGCTGGCAGCCGTTGCGGGGGATCTGTCCAGGATCTTCCCCTCCCAGGCTATCGAAGACCCCGGCCCCGGCGGGGATCTTCCCCTGGACGACAGGTTTTTCGCGGCCCTTGTTTCGTTCGTTCTGGAGGAGGGGAGCCTGTTCAGGGCCGGGCGGGCGGAAAACCACCTGCGCAAGAAGATCCAGGATTCAGGCCGCCGGATCTTTCCCGGCGTAGATCTGGAACAGGCGATCCGGGGCCTTCTTTGCCTGGGCCTGTGCCGTTCCTCCGCGCCGGGTGTGCCGGGCGCTTCGGATGAGCCGGGAGAGGCCCCGCCTGCGATGACCGCGTCTGCGGACGCCGTACCCGCGAGCCCGGAAATGGAAGCCCTAAAACCGGATGACCGTACTCTGAGGGCCTTCGCGGCACTTGAACCCCGCCACCGGCTGATCTACTGGGCGGCGGGGCTCTATCTGGGGGCGGATCCCGCGCCGGAGTACCACCTGGTGCGGGGGAAGATCCGCAGCCTGGCCC
>JAISMQ010000055.1 GCA_031276685.1 Treponema sp.
CATTTTGGGGCAAGATAACTTTGGGAATTCCGCGTTTTTCCTGGATCTGCTGGGAAACCTTGCGGGCCGGGAAGATCAGATCTACGTTCAGGACAAGACCCTGGGCTTTTCCAGGATGACCGTTACCGGGTTCCAGCTTAATGTCCTGGGCATTATCTTTATCGTCCTGATCCCCCTGGCGGTGCTGGTATCGGGGATCGTGATCTGGCTGCGCCGCCGCCACAAATAGGAAGGCCGCCTTATGTCGAAAAAGCTCGTATTCATCATCGGCATGGTGATCCTGCTGGCTGCCCTGGGCCTTACCCTGGTCTTGCTGCGGCGTGAAGCCCCGGTGACGGCCTCCGCGCTTCCGGAACTGCCCCCGGTGGAGTACCTTATCAACTACCGGGGCGAAGAATTCGCCGGCCTTGCCTCCGTTACGGTACGCAACGACAAGGGGGAATTTTCGATTGTCCCCGGGGACCCTCCCTCTGTCTCCGGCTGGGAGTCCCTTATTACCAGTACCTACCCCCTAAGCCGGATACTGGATGTCTGCGCGGGCCTTATATCCCAGAGCGTGGTCGCGGAGGACGCTGCGGATCTGTCGATCTACGGCCTTGACCGGGGCCGGGCGCGGGTGGAGATCAAAACCAACCGGGGCGATGAAACCACCCTGTACGTTGGTAACGAAGCGCCGGACAAGAGCAGCGTCTACGCCCGCCTGGAGGGGAGTTCCCAGGTACACCAGGTGGGAAAGTGGGATACCGATAACCTTCTGCTGGGGCTTTTTGACTTTGTGGACAAAGAGGTAAGCCCCCCGCTGTCGAACGATGAATCCGGCAGCTTTGAGTTTTCGGAAATTACCTTAGGCGGCACGGTGCGGCCGGACGGCCTTATCCGCGTTGTCCCCGCAGGCCCGGAAGAGGCGGCCGTAAAAAGCCGTATCTCCAGCCTGTACCGGATCGTCAGCCCCGTGGAAGAATCCCTGAACATAGATAAGGGCCTCCCCATCCTCCAGGCCATTCCGAATATCCAGGCCGATGCGGTAATAGCCCGCGTTTCCCGGCCGGAGGACCTTGCGCCCTACGGCCTCGACAAACCCTACTCCACCGCCGCCGTCAGCGGCACCCTGGGGCAGGGCCTGGGAGGGTTCGCCCTGCGGGCCTCCAGGGCCGACGCCGACGGCAACGTGTACATCTACCGGGAAGGATCCGAGCTGGTTTACCAGGTGGCCGCCTCCAAGCTTGCCTGGCTTACCACCAGTTGGTGGGATCTGATGGACAAGATGATCATCCTGCCCTTTATTGACGAAGTTGCGCGGGTAGAGGTGACCGGCCCCCGGCGGCGGGCGGCTTTTGATCTAAGCGGGCAGGAGGACGAGCTTAAGGTGGAAGCCGAAGGCGTTGTGCTGAATACCGACGATTTCCGAAAGTTCTACCAGACGCTCCTCGGCGCCATTTACGACGAGTACGCCGAAGAGAAGATCCCCGCCGCTTCCGCGCCGGTTCTGGAGATTGTGTATCACTACCGGAACGGGCAGACGACCGACCGGGTTTCCTTTTACCCTGCCGGTTCCCGCCGGGTTCTTAGCAGCTTGAACGGCCGCCGGCCCTTTTACACCTACGAAGCCTATGTTGAATGGGTTTTTAACGGGCTGGATTCGATTCTGCAGGGGAAAAAGGTGCAGCCCTACCTATAGAAGTTTTCCCAAAGGGGCTTTCCCAAAGCCGGCCCGGTTTTGGGAAATGCTCTATAATGAAGGCGGGGGGGCAAGGAGCGATAATTATGGGTATTTTAAGGAACGCGGCGCCGCTGCCGAACATTCCCTGGGAAGATCGCCCCCGTGACGGGGGCCGCGAAGAGCCGCTGTGGCGCTATTCAAAACACCCCGTGATCCCAAGGGATCTTACCCGGCGGTCCAACAGTATTTTTAACAGCGCCGTGGTTCCCTTTAAGGGTGAATTTGCCGGGGTATTCCGCTGTGACGACACGTCCCGCCGCATGAACATTCACGCGGGGCGGAGCAGGGACGGGATCAACTGGACCATTGCCGATGATCCTATCCCCTTTATCAAAACCGATCCGAACCTTCCCGACTCGCAGTACAAGTACGACCCCCGCGTGGTTTTTGTGGAAGACCGCTGGTACCTTATCTGGTGCAACGGTTACTTCGGCCCCACCATCGGGCTGGGCTACACCTTCGACTTTGAAAAATTTTACCAGATGGAAAACATCCTTATGCCCTATAACCGGAACGGCGTCCTCTTCCCCCGGAAAATAGGAAACAACTACGCCCTGTACAGCAGGCCCAGCGATTCGGGCCATACCCCCTTTGGGGATATTGTGTATTCCGAAAGCCCGGACCTGGTGTACTGGGGCAGGCACCGCCACGTCATGTCCCCCGCCCCCTTTGACAAGAGCGCCTGGCAGTGTACCAAAATTGGCGCGGGGCCGGCGCCCATTGAAACCGCCGAAGGCTGGCTGCTTATCTACCACGGGGTGCTGACAAGCTGCAACGGCTTTGTGTATTCCTTCGGCGCCGCCCTCCTCGATCTGGACAAACCCTGGCAGGTAATTGCGCGGTCCCGGCCCTACCTTATCTCCCCGCAGGCCCCCTACGAGCTTGCGGGCGACGTGCCCAACGTTACGTTCCCCTGCGCCGCCCTGGTAGACGGGGATACCGGGAGGCTGGCAATTTACTACGGCTGCGCCGATACGGTAACGGGCCTGGTGTTCGGTTTTGTCGACGAAGTGGCGGACTTTGTCAAACGGAATTCAATCGGCTAGCAGCCTGGCGCGCCGCCTGGCGTGCCGCCTTCAAACCGCCCCCAGCGCGGATTCGATCGTGTCCCGCAGAAGCCGGGGGTTAACCGGCTTTACCACGTAACCCGCCGCGCCTGCGGCGGCGGCCCGTGCGATAAAATCTTCCGCCGCGTGGGATGTAACAAAAATAACGGGGATGCCCTTTAGATCGGGGCGTTCGGCGTTGTTTTTGACCGCGTCCAGAAATTCAAAGCCGGACATTTCCGGCATTTCAACGTCAAGCAGAATAAGATCGACCTTGACGGTGTTCAGCATCGCAAGGGCGCTTTTTGCCGACTTGCTAAGCCGCATGTCAAAGTCTTCCTGCAAAATACCTCTGATCGCGGCAAGGTTAACCGGCATATCGTCCACCGCCAGTATGATCCGCTTGTTTTCCGTCATGGGTCGCCCCCCGTTAGTAGCCCTTTATTTTTTTCCCGAACAACATGTTCTGGTAGCACCGCAGGCAGCCGGGGAACATACCCCCCCTGCATGAGCGGATGGTTTTGCGGAAGCGGTTGGCCCGGTCGCCGTTGTAAATTTCCGCAAAGGATCGCTCTTTAATATTCCCCAAAATATAATCCGGGTAATCGGCGCAAAAATGCACATCGCCGTTGTAATTGATATTGGCCTGGCACCAGGGGACAATACAGTTGTTCCGTACCGGGGTTTCCAGGTCCGCGTAGTAGGTGTGGGTTTTTTCCGGGTTCAGGGCGGGCACCGTGATAATGGGGTGGCCGTAATCGTTCCTGTGCAGATCCCGCAGAACGGCATGCAGGCGCCTCCCGTCAATACCGTTGTTGTACCCCGTGTTGTAACCGGCAAGGCAGTCAATATCGGTGTCCAGCTTTTCCTTCATGAACCGGCGCTGGGCCGCAATAATGTTGTCGTTGGTGTAGGTGCCCATGTTAAAGATATGCAGATCCAGGTTGAACTCCCTGGTGGCCTCCGCAAGGCGGCCCAGGTCCAGGTAATTCTGGTTGGTCACGGTGGTTACAATCCCCATGACGGGGCAAACGGAATTCTGTTTTTTCTTTTCCCGGTTAATGGCCTTGAAACCCCTGACCACCCGCTCGTAGGATCCCTTTCCCCGCATAAAATCGTTGGTTTCCTCAAAAGCGTCCAGCGAAACAAAAATAGTACTCCACTTGTCGCGGACAATTTGTTCCGCCCTCTGTTCCAGCAGGGTCCCGTTGGTGTTCACGCTGACGTAAAGGCCCCTGTCGACCATGTATTTGGCCAGGGGCATCAGATCCGGGTACAGGAACGGTTCCCCGCCCCAGATGTACGATACCGGACGCAGGGGGGCTATCTCGTCTATCAGTTCCTTGTATCGATGCAGCGGAACGATTTTTTTCGCCTCCTCCGTAATATCGCGATCCTTCATGATCCCGCGGTCCCCCCATTGGCCGCACATTCTGCAGCGCAGATTGCACAGGGGGGTAATCTTAAAATACACCAAACAGAGGTTGTTCATGTGGTTGTAATTGTAGTCCCTTCTGGGGGAGATCCGCGATTTGCCCATTTTTATGAATCCCCAGCACATTTTTACAGAAAGGAACAAATTCTTGCCGAAAAGAAGCGGCACGACCGAATAATTTTTTTTCATCAGTACTAAGTATTGATGACAATTTATTCAATTACCACTTCGGAAGCGATATTTCCCTCTCTGGTGTAGGCGCGGCGGAAATTGTAGGGATCGAGGAAACGTTCGCCCCGGTGGAAGAACAGGTACTGGTAGGTCCCCGGCGGCAGGGGGAGGCTGAGCGTGTAGGTTCCTTCGGGGTATTCGCGCAGTTCGTACATAAAGGGGTCCCAACTGTTAAAACTGCCCGCCACGGTAACCAGTTCCCCCGGCGGCCCTGTAAACGAAAAATACATCCCCCCCTTGGGGTTTTCGTGGAGGACCCGGTTTTTTTCGACATGCGGCAGGACCACCAGGGAATTGGTGATCCCCGTGGCCCCGTTCCGGCGGCTTACGGGGTTGGCCGGGTCCGTGGTCCAAAGGCCGTCAATGACCAGGCGGTACTCTATCTCCTCAAGGCCCTCCGGCGCCTGGTACACGTAAAAGAGGAGCCCCGAATCTATGTAGGGGTCCGGGACCTTTTTTCCCGGCGGAATGGGCGCGTCCAGGGGGTCCTGGGTCAGCAAAAGCTGCCGCATCCAGTGAACCTGGGCGAATCCTTCCGCCGCCAGCGCGACCCCCACCCGGCGGTGGCTGGAAGTCGCGGTAAAGATCACCGCGTCCTCAAAGATCTGCGGCCCCGCTGTTTTTGGCAGGCCCAGAAGCCGGTCAAAAAATTCGGGGGACTCCAGATCCGCGCCCATAAGGGGCAGGGCAAGGAACGCGAAAAGAACAAGCGGCCCGGCTGCTTTCTTTTTGGTCTTCATATATGCTGGCAGTCTGCTGTGTACCACGCGCTGAACTGCTGGTACTATAATCGGCTTATGCGCCGTGGTTGTTTATACATCTTAACGCCATGTTGCCTTTAGCCGATACATAAACGGAGTACTATGCCCTCTTTACAGGCCCTCCGGGAGTTTAAAGCCTCGTTTGACGGAATCGGCAATGAAAAAGCCGCGCTCGAGGAGCAAAATTTGCCCTTCGAGGACTTCCCCCTTCCCGAATATGAGACCGAGGAGCCCAGCGAGGCCGACGAAGAAGCGGCGGCCCTTGATACCCTGTCCCGCATGGATCTGGATCCGTCCGTAGCCGCCGCCCTGGGCCTGCCGGAAACCGAACCCGCCGCGCCTGCCACCGAAGCCCCCGCCGGCCCGCCCCCCCGGGAAACGGATCCGGCCATGGGGGATTTTGACCTGGACGCCCTTCTGGGCGCTATCCCCCCCGATCTGCCCGACATTCCCGATCTACCCGATATTCCCGATGACTTTTCCGGTATGTCCGATGAAGCCCCCGCCATGCCCGGCGAGTCCCCCGATGTTCCCGCCGGGGATGAGGGCGAAGATTCCGGCATCCCCGGCGACCTGCTGAACGGCCTGGCGGACGATCTGGAACAGGCCCCCTCCGACACGGAGCTTGCGGACCTGGGCGAAGCCGAAGGGCTGGACCTGGATTTGGAAGACGGGGGGCCGGATCTGGAGGGCGAAAGCACGGACCTGGAAGCTGCGGGCCTGGACCTGGGGGGCGAGGCCGGAGACCTGGACCTGGGGGGCGAGGTCGGAGACCTGGACCTGGGAGGCGAGGTCGGAGACCTGGACCTGGGGGGCGAGGTCGGAGATCTGGACCTGGGAGGCGAGGTCGGAGACTTGGACCTGGGGGGCGAACTCGAGGGCCTGGACCTGGAAAACGAGAGTCTGGATCTGGATTTGGAAGGCGCGGGGCTGGACCTGGAAGGCGAAGGCGCGGGTCCGGACAGCGCGGAGCTGGGCGAGATCGAAGGCCTGGATCTGGATGGCGGGGCCGACGGCGGCCCGGAGACCGGGGACCTGGACCTTGGAAACGAAGATGACCTGGACCTGGAGGGGGGGTTTGGCGAGGCCGATATTGCCGGGGACGGCGCCGATTCCTTTGACAGTTTCGATATGGAGGGGAAGGCGCCGGATACCGGGGACGAGGACCTGGACCTGGGGGATTTTACCCTTCCCGGAATCGACGACATGCTCGGCGGCATCCCCGGCGAGAACATTCCGGCCGCCGGCAAGAAAAAGGGCCCAAGGGGGGGATTTTTTGGCCCGCCCGATGAAAAGGAACCGGAGGAAATACGGCTTAGCGAAGACGATCTGGCCCAGTTCCGGCGGACCCTTGCCGATTACCCCCTGAACCTGCGGGTTGCCATTGGGGAGATTATCGCCGAACAGGCGGTTTCCCCCGGCCAGATGGCGGGCATTGTCCGGCTTGTGGCGCGGGGGGGGCCGCCCAAAGAAGCCGCGGCCCTGGCCGGAAAGATCCTGGGCAAACCCATCCAGGTTCCCGTCCAAAAGAAAACCGGCGAACAACTGGAGGCGGAACGCGGAAGCTTTGCCTACATCTTTATCCACAGGTTCCTTCCCATCATCAGGCTTGCCCTGTTTATCCTTGTAACGGCGGCTTCCGCCTGTTTTTTGATCTGGCGCTTTGTCTATACCCCCATCCACGCGGAAAACATCTACCAACTGGGTTATGAGCGGATCGGCGCGGGCGAATACGAGCGGGCCAACCAGCGTTTTACGCAGGCATTCAGCATACGCCGGGATAAAGACTGGTTCTACCGATACGCGGAGGCGTTCCGCGACCAGCGGCAGTATATCTACGCGGAAGAAAAGTACGACGAGCTTTTGTCCTACTACCCGCGTGACAAAAAGGGCGTTCTGGACTACGCCGCCCTGGAAACCTACTATCGGCGGAACTACGAAAAGGCGGATCGCCTGCTCCGGTACAATATTCTGGACTACAACCCCAATGATCCGGAGGCCCTGCTTGCCCAGGGCGACAACGCCCTGGCCTGGGGGGAAGTTGACAGTGCCCGCTACGAGGACGCCCGCTTTGCCTATGCGCGGCTTTTGGAACGCTACGGCTGGACCGATCCGGTAACAGAACGGATGCTAAGGTACTTTATCCGTACCGACAACCTAAAAGAAGTTATCCCCCTCCAGACCTTCTTTATGGACAACCCCAAAAAAGCGATAAGCGCCGAAACCCTGGCGGAACTTGGGGGCTACCTTCTGGATAAGCGGACCGAGGAGGTCCGGGGCGTTCCCAACGCCTATGTGGAGCAGATCAGCGGGGTGCGGGACGTTCTGCTGCGGGCGGTGCTTCAGGGGCCGGACCTGCCGGAAGCGCACTACCACCTTTCGCGGTACTACCGGAGCCTGAGCAGCCTGCAGGACGAGGCGCTTACCCTGGAGGTGGCCCTGCGGAGTTTTGAAAACGCCCCCGAAGATTCGGTCCGCCGCCTGATCTACCATATCGAGGCGCTGGGCCGGGAGGCGGAGATTCTGAGGAACAGGCGCGAGTACTTCGCCTCGGAGGAACGGCTTGTTAAGGCTATCGGCCTTTACGAAGGCGGCCTGGATCGCCGGATCCTCCAGGCGGCCCCCGAATTCGGCCGCCTGTACGCCGCCATGGGGGACCTTGAGTACTTTACCAAGTCCGGGGACATGGAAATGGCCCTGTCCTACTACCTTAACGCGGAAAAAACAGGCTACAGCTCCCCGGAGATGCTCTACTACATGGGATCGGCCTATTACCACGGGGAAAACTGGGCGGACGCGCTGGAACGCTTCTTTGCCGCCTCCGCCCAACTGCCCCTGGATCGCCGCATCCTGCTGGCCCTGGGCAATACCTGCTACCGGCGGGGGGACTATTTTGCCGCCCAGGGCTACTACAACCGCCTGCTGGACCTGCTGGAAGCCGAACGCGCCCGGCTCCCCGTGCTTCTGCCCAACGACAGGCCGGAGTACCTGGAAACCGCCGAGCGCCTTATGATCGCCCGCAACAACATGGGCGCCACGCTGGATGCCCTTGCCCGCAGCCGCCCCGCCTACCGCGCCCAGGCGTTTGGGATGTACGCCCAGGCGATCCAGGCATGGGACGCCCTTACCCGCAACCCGCTGTCGATGATCCGTCTGGGCGCCGGGGACTTTTCCAACCCCGGCAGCAATCTCCCCTACC
The DNA here is from genome assembly GCA_031276685.1 of Treponema sp. GTDB lineage: Bacteria > Spirochaetota > Spirochaetia > Treponematales > Breznakiellaceae > JAISFT01. Next base: position 8,393 of record JAISMQ010000055.1, read on the forward strand.
TTAACTCCCGCAACCTTCTGTACCCCCAGGCCGGTTACGAGGCGCAGATTTTTCCCCAGATCGACAAGGATATTCTTGACCCTTCCCCCTGGGAGCTATGACGATTCAGGCCATGGTGGCCAGTTTTTCTGCGGTAACCTCGTAGCGCAGCGGATCGCCGCCAATGTAGCGCCGGAATTCTTCGGCCATGTACATTCCCATCCGCACCAGTTCCCGCCCGCCGCTTCCCGCTATGTGGGGGCTCAGGATCACGTTGTCCAGCGCGTAAAAGGGATGCCCCTGGGGCACCGGCTCCGGCCAGCTTACGTCAAGCAGGGCCGTCCGGCCCGGTTTTTCGGCGAGGGCGCGGGCCAGATCCTCCTCCACCACCTGGGCCCCCCGCCCGGTATTGATGAACACCCCGTAATCCGGCATCAGGCTGAAATGCCGGTAGTTCAGCATGTTCCGGGTCTGCTCGTTATTCGCCAGGTGGTTGGAGACGACACAACAGTTTTTGAACAGATCGTCCAGGGTGTCCGTTTTTTCCGCCCCAAGCTTCCGGGCGTCCCCGGCCGTTAGAAATGGGTCGAAGACTCTTGTTTTCAGTTGGTAATCGTTAAGCCGGCGGATAACCCCGCTCCCGATTTTTCCCGCCCCGATAATGCCCACGGGCGTGTCGTAATTCCCCGGAAACGCGGAGGCGTAGCGCCGCGCTTCCGGATACCGCCCGGCGCCGTACAGGCGGGCGGATTGAAAAAAGCCCTTGTTGGCCAGGATAATTTCCGCCACCGTAAATTCAATGACCGGCACCGCGTTTGCGTCGGCGGCGCTGAATATCCGTATGCCCCGCTCCAGATAGGGGCGGGCGAAGTCCTGAACCGATCCCGCCGCGTAGAACAGCGCTTTAAGCCGCGGAAAGTACCGATCCAACTGTTCCCGGTCAAGCCGCGGCGCCCCCCAGGTTGAAAAGAAAAACTCCAGGGCATTCCATTCCGTTTTTCGCGCCTCAAGTTCTTCCATGCCGGTAAAAGGCGGGATAAAATCGAGCTGTTCCGCAAGAATCGCCCTGGCCGCGGGATCGTAGACCCGTTCCAGAATATCACTGCCCCCGATTGCGGCAAACGCTGCCTTCATGATTACCCCCTGCCCTGTGACGGGCACCATCAGTATCGCTTTTTTAACAATCTGTAGACAATGGGGATTGGCCCTGTGGGGTTGGCAGAAAAGGGCCGCAGGGGCCTTGGGTTAAAGGGAGCCCCGTCTGCGGCTGTTGACGGGGCCCCGTGTAGATCAGTTTCCCTGTGCGCGGAATCGCAACTGACTCATGCGATCCTTGATATCGTCCAGTATTTCTTGTTCTTCTTCGGTTTCGGCCTGGACTTTGCCCAGGGCCGTTTCGATCAGGAAGTTCAAGTTTTCTTCGGTTATGCCGAATACCACGTAGTAGGTGTAGTTTTCTTCGTTGGTTGAAACAGACCGTTCCTTTACCCAGAAATCTAGTTCCCGGCCCAGTCCCGAAATTTCCGTTTCGGAAAAAGCGGTTATAAACTGTTCCACCGCGCTTTTGTTTCCCGCTGTGTTTTTGTTCCCCTCAAGCGCGCTGCCCGCCTCAGTACTAACCGTGGTCTTGATCATGCTGGATGCGTCGCTCAGCGCCTGAAGGTTTACCCAGGTCTGCAGCAGATCAAGATCCTGCCCGGAATTCTGGACCAGTATGGTCTTTTTTCCCTGTACGCGGGAAAGCCCCGCCAGCAGGTTGTCCGGGTCCCCTTCGCTGGCCCACAGTACCCATTCCGGAATCTGCCCGCCCAGGCTGGCCCCCCGGTAGTCGATCGTTACCTTGTCCCGCTGAATGGCAGGCGCGGGGGCCGGCTGCGCCGCCGGGGCCGCCGCGTTCTGCGCCGCCGGGGCGCCGGAGCAGGCCGCGAACAGGGCCAGCACACACGGGAACAACACAAACATTACACTCTTCTTCATAACAAACTCCTTGTACGTTGTTTTCCGGTCCCAGGGACCGTCTTGAAACCTAATTTGCACGGGTCTGCCCGGTTCAGTTGCCGCCGATCATGGCGGAAAACTGGGCGGTAAAGTTTTCTTCCAGATCCTTTTCAATCGCCATCAGCGCCCGGTTGTATGCTGCGGCGGTATTGCTTAGGCTGTTGAAGCGGTCATAGTTTTTCCCGTAGGAAAACAGCGCCGCCCCGTCCCGCTCTATCCTGATGGAAATACCGGGCCGCACAAAGTAACCCGCCGCGTTTTTACCTTCTTCCGAACTCAGTTCCACCGACACCGTGTACATCGGACTCCGGGGAGTTACCGCGGCCCCCATGCGTTCCAGAAGCTGCTGCAGCTTCCGGTTCAGCCGCCCCGACGATTCGGGACTCGTTACGCTGATGCCAAAACTAAGCCCCGTCCGCCGGGCGCGGTACGCGGAACGCAGTTCCTGGATCAGCGCGAGGTCCGCCGGGTACGAATCGGAAGGATCCACCACCACCGCAGTTTTGATGTACTCCTCCGTAAGCGCCCCTATGCCGACCGCCCGGTTCAGAAGGCCGCAGACGTACAGCGGTTCCGGTTCCGTTTCGGCATCGGCGGCAATAGCCCTAAGGGCCCCCATGTTGGCGCTGATCCTGGATCCGTAAATCTTTGAAGCTTCCCGCTTGTCTATGTAGGCAAGCGCCGCCCAGATCTTCCGGCCCGGATCGTACCAGGGATCGGCGAACTGGACCCCCAGGAATTCTTCTTCGGAACGAACCACCGCGTGTTCGTCGATGTGGGTTCTTTTGGATAGTTCCGATGTCGTATCGGTGACGACCTGGTTGAATTCCCGGATCGCCTCGTTGCGGATCTGGGTCGAGGTGTTGAAAAACAGGGATACCCCCGCCACCGCCGCCGTTTCCGCCGCGCTGCGGGACGCGCCTTCCCCCACTGCCGAGATGTAGAACTGGGAAGGGTACGCATTTTCCCTGTCCAGATACCAGGACGGCGCGTTCTGCGCCGAAAGCGCCCCCGCGCCACAAACCAGCAGCAGTACCGGGAATATTGCCCGTTTCATACGCCGCCCCTAAAAACTCAGCTTGTAACTGAGCCGCAGCCCCGGATCCCCCCGGCTGTCGGAGACCAGCGCGAGATCCCAGTGCGTGGGATCCATGGGCCCCTGCGCCACATAGCCGGCTTTGTGGTAAGACGAGGGCCTGACAAAACCGTAGATCCATCCGGCGGCGAGTACGGCCGCGCCGCTTCCCACGATGATAAAACCGAAGGTATTTTTTTTCGCGATATAATTATCCTGAGCCGCATATGCCAATGTACTGGTATCGTAGAGTATGCCGTTAAATTCAGTGTGACTATCGGCACCCATGTAAACTGCGGGAACGTCATAAGTGAGCAGATGTACTGTCCCTGCGATCAGGGCACCAAATCCTACCGTATCCAGCACGGCGGTAATAATTCCGCCTTTTGTATCCCCCTGGGAAAAAGAACCGACACCCCATAACAGGTTCAGCCACCGGGCGCGGTTCCGTTCGGCGGTGGTATAATCAACGATGATTTCTTCACCGCTCCCCCCCATAAGCGAACTGACGGTCCTGTCGTTGGCCACATTCCGGGAACCGCTGTAGGCTATGGTGGCGTTTTCCACCGTCAGCGCCCGGGTCCTGAAACGCCAGGAACTGGCAACAAGTTCCATTGAGCCGGAGACGATGTACTGGGCCCCCAGCATGCGGCCTATTTCCTGGGCCGATTCATCGCTGACCAGGCCCGATTCCTGGAACTGCATCTCCTGCATGATCAGGTCCAACTGCTGCCGGTCTACAACGGTAAGGTTCCCCTCGTTAACAATGGCGTTGTTCAGTTCGTCTATCACGTACTTGGAGAACCGTTCCGAGGTGCTGGTAAAACTCAGCACCGCTACCTTGCCCCCCTGGGGAAGCCGCTGGCCCATTTCCGTTGCGGCGGCCTGAATAGCTTCGTCCAGCGTAATGTTCTGGGCAAAAGCGCCGAGTCCTGTCAGGCACAACAGGATCGCGATACCGATCTTCTTCATACTTCTTCTCCTATGTTTAGCTTGTCCGGTCCGGCCTCCATACCAC
>JAISMQ010000119.1 GCA_031276685.1 Treponema sp.
CAAGCTATTTCAAAAAACGCCCGGACCCTGCGGATCCGCCTATTTACAATGGGTCAGTTCTAAAACCGGAGCCTTAAAACTGTTTTAATATACCACACAATCTACGGAGTTGCAATACCCCTTGGACAAAAAACGCCGGATTACCACCGATAATGGGCGAAGGCTTTATTGGCCTCGGCCATTTTGTGGGTGTCCTCCTTCTTCTTGAACGCCGTTCCGGTATTATTATACGCATCCAGAAGCTCTGCGGCAAGCCGTTCTTCCATGCCGTGGCCGGAACGGGTCCGGGCGGCGGTGATGATCCAGCGCATTCCCAGGGCTTCCCGCCGGGATTCCCGAATTTCCACGGGAACCTGGTACGTGGCCCCGCCTACCCGCCGGGATTTGACTTCGACAACCGGCTTTACGTTGTCCAGGGCCTTGAGAAACACTTCCAGGGGCTCTTTGCCGGCTTTTTCCTGGAGGATCCCCATTGCCCCGTGAACAATACGCAGGCCAACGGAGCGTTTTCCTTCCCACATCATGCGGTTTACGAATTTTGAGACTACCACGCTGTTGTACTTGGAGTCCGGAACAATACCCCGATCCACTGTCTTTTTTTTGCGTCCCATGTCTGTTCCCTACGCCTTTGGCCGCTTGGCGCCGTACTTGGACCGGCTCCGCTTCCTGTCTTCCACGCCCAGGGTATCCTTGGCGCCCCGGATAATATGGTAGCGAACGCCGGGAAGGTCCTTAACCCGGCCGCCCCGCACCAACACCACCGAATGTTCCTGCAAATTGTGACCGATGCCGGGGATATAGGCGGTTACCTCCGTCCCGTTGGACAGCCGCACACGGGCGACCTTTCGCAGGGCGGAATTTGGTTTTTTGGGGGTGACGGTCATTACCCGGGTACAGGTACCCCGTTTTTGGGGGCACAACTGCAAAGCCGGTGATTTTGTCTTAGAACCGACCTGCTGCCTTCCAAAACGAACCAATTGGTTTATCGTAGGCATTAAAAACTCCCTGTTCTATACCTTCGAGGTTGTCCCAACATTTTAGTTTTTGGGATTGGCCCCGCCGTGTTCCGGCAGAACCGCGCCCGGCCCCTGCGGGGTACGGGCCTTGTCTACAGACAAGGGAATTGAATCTACCAGGAACAAAAAAAAAGATCAAGGGGCCGATCCGATTTCCGCCCAAATTCGCGGCACGGGCGGGGGGTGGGCGCCCGGAAACTTTGCCGGGGCCGGGGGCCCTGCCCGGGGGGTAGCCGGAGACACCGGACCCGGCCGGCCTGTTGTAAGCCGAAGCGCGGCACAAGGCCGGGGAGGAGGCTCCGGCGCAGGGGGGGCGGACGGCAAAGGCGTCGGACAGCGCACCGATGCCCGGTACCAGCCCCCCCTTAGGCCCTGACTTCGATGCGGGCCAGTTTTTCGTAGTAGCGGACGATGGCGCTGTGGTCGCTGGAGGCAAGGCTGTCGGAGCGGAGGGCCTGGAGGATCTCCATGACGCCGGCGGTCAGGGGCACGGGCACCCCGAGGTTGTGGGCGGTATCCAGGGCGTTTTGCAGGTCTTTGATGTGGAGTTCGATGCGGAAACCTGGCTTGAAGTTGCCGTCCAGGATCATGGGGGCTTTGGCGTTCATGACGGTAGATCCGGCGAGGCCGTCTTTGATGGCGTTAAAAACGGACTGGGGCTTGACTCCGGCTTTGGTGGCAAGGACGAAGGCTTCCGAGACGGCGGCTATGTTGAGGGCGACGATGATCTGGTTGGCGAGTTTGGTCACACTGCCGGCCCCTACGTCGCCTACGAGGACCACGGAGGATCCCATTTTTTCCAGGATGGGTTTTACCGCCCCGAAGGTTTTGGGGTCCCCGCCGGCCATTATGGCCAGGGTGCCGTCTACGGCTTTGGGCTCGCCCCCGGAAACCGGGGCATCGATGAAATTTACGTCCCGGGCTTTGAGGGCGGCGGCGACTTCCTGGGAAACGGCGGGGGCGATGGAACTCATGTCGATGACGGTGGCGCCGGCCTTGACGCCTTCGATGACGCCGCCGGAACCCAGAATCGCCTCTTTGACGTGGGGGGAATTGGGCAGCATGGTGATGATGATGTCGCTGCGGACGGCCAGATCTTTGTTGGAAACGGCGCCTTCCGCCCCCAGGGCTACCAGATCGTCAAATTTTGCGAACTTATCGTACACAACGAGTTTGTAGCCCGCGCCGATAAGGTTCTTTGCCATGGGCCGCCCCATGATTCCCAATCCGATAAAGCCGATAACCATCTGCGTCTCCTTAACCTGGTGGTACGGCAGCAAAGCTGCCGATGAAACTGTCTTTGTTTAGTGTAGCATCAAAACGGGGGGTCCGGAAGGGGGCGGGGGATTGTCCCCCTGCATATATCTGCCGTCTTTATTTCATTTTCTGTTATTTGATTGTACAATACCTTCTTTCCTTTGGCGAACCCCCAATATTTATCGCCATAGGACCAATGCCACCATTCACTTGGATAATTTACAAAACCGGCTATTTCCAAATAGTTTTTGTAAACATATTCAAATGATTGCCTTTGGGTTTCCGGGGACCTATGCGCTTCCTTTATGTATCATTGCAATTCTCCTTAAAGCCGCGCACAGGTTTGCTGCGGGGTTACAGGGCCAGGAGGATCCCGGCCAGGGCGGCGCCCGCGATGTAGAGGGCGGGGTGCGCTTTGAATTTTACGACCAGAAAGAACAGCGCCCCGAAAAGAGCCAGTTCCCGCCAGCGCGGGGCCTGGTACCAGACTTGCCAGCCCGGGTTGTAGAGGGACACGGCGATGGCGGCAAACGCCGCAGAGGACAGGAGGCCCGCCCCGGCGGGGCGGAAACCGGCAAAGAGGGCGG
>JAISMQ010000139.1 GCA_031276685.1 Treponema sp.
CCGGGCCCGCCCGTCTTGATGGTGGCCGCGTACAGGCTGTTGATAATGCCCAGCGCCGCCGAAAGGCTGAACAGGGCCTCTATACCCACGGCGTCCCAGATGTAGCCCCCCAGCAGGGCGATCAGAATCGAAATGACGTGGTTTACGGAAACCCCGGTACTCAGGGTGGCGGTAACTTCCTCCTGGCTGGAGGCGATGGACTGGACGTACACGTTGCTGGCCATGCTGGCCATGGAAATAATCGAATCGAGCACGTAATTGACGCAGACCACCCAAAAGGCGACGCCCTGGGGAAAGATCCGGTGGGCGAAGCCGTAGAGGAGGCAGACCCCCACGAGGAGCAGCGTATCGGTAACCATGACGAACTTGTAGCCCAGCCTGTCGATAAGCCGCCCCACGAAGGGGCTCAGGATGGTGCCGAAGACGGCGCAGATCCCCAATAGCAGGGAAATTATGGAGGTGGGGGCACCGTAGTAGCGGATCAGCACAAAGGGGGCGAAGGTAATAAAGATCTGCTTGCGGGCGCCGTAGAAGACTTCCAGCATATAGTACGTGGAAAACTTCCGGGCAAAGTAGAAACGCCGCCGCTTTGCCCGGATCTCCGACTCCCGCAGCGCGGCGACGGTAAACAGCGCCCCCAGCATCAGGGCCAGGGAAACGGCAAAGATAATCCGGAACGGGAGGATATCGAAGCGGGTAAAGCCCAGCCGGGTAATGACGGCGAAAAAGGCGGTAACGACCACAAAGCCCGCGATATTCCCGATATGCCCCAGCGCCCCGGTAATTCCCAGGACCGCGCCCCCCTTCCCCTCCGCCGCCAAATTCAGGGAAAGGGTGGTCCGCACGGGCATGATCACGTGCTCCCCGACGCTGAACACCACCATGAAAATAACCACGGGGAACAGGGCCTGCCCGGGGGGGTCCCAGGCGGGCATGGCGCAGGCGAGAAGGCCGGCCAGCCCGGCCGCCATAAAGCCTATGCCGATCTTGAAGATCCGGGCCTCGGCAAAACGGTACATCCCGGCCAGGATCAGCACCACGAGGAGCCCCGGCGTTTCCCGGAAGAATTCAACAATCCCGCGCTGGAAGGCGCTGATCCTGACGATGTCCGCCAGGTAGTTGTCCTGAATACCCCGGTAAAAACCGTAACTGATACCGAAAAGGGCCAGGACGCCCAGGAAGCGGCCCGGTTTTGCCCCTTCCTTGAAAACGCCCCCGGCACGTAAAAAACGAGGCAGGCCCATACATTGTTCCGTCCAGGCAGGATGCGCGGCCATACGGCTGCGGAAACCCGCAGAGTATACGGCATCCGGCCCGCGTATTGAAAGCGGGGATAATAGCGGCTATGATCCCCCCATGAAAAACATCAAAAAATACGCGGCCCTGGCCCTCTGCCTGGCGCTGGCGCCCTCGATCTACGGGCAGACTGCGGCGGACGCCAAGGCGGACCGCAGCTATGCCTACGGCCTCGCCATCGGGTCCGATTTGAAAAGCATCGGCCTTGAATTCGACTACGACGCCGTTTCCCAGGGCATACGGGACGCCATCGAGGGGCGGGAAGCCCGTTTTACGATGGACGAGGCGCTCGCCCTGGTCCAGCAAAGCTACATGGCCGCCCTGGAACGCCAGACGGAGGAGAACCGCCTTAAAGAAATTCAGTTTCTCGAGGAAAACGGGAAGCGCCGGGGGGTTGTCACCACCGCAAGCGGGCTCCAGTACGAGGTCGTCCGCGCCGCGGGGAAGGAAAAGCCGAACCCGCAGTCCGTGGTCCGGGTCAACTACGAGGGGACCTTTACCGACGGGACGGTCTTCGATTCCAGCTTCGAGCGCGGGGAACCGTCGGACATCCCCCTGGACATGGTGATCCCCGGCTGGAGCGAGGGGCTCTGCCTGATGGGGGTGGGGGATGTCTACACCCTGTACATACCCTCCCGCCTGGGCTACGGCGAGGGCGGCGCCCAGACAATCGCCCCCTACACGCCCCTGGTCTTCAAAGTGGAATTATTGGAAATACTGGCGGGGGAAGAAGGCTAAGGGCCCGCCGGCCCAGGATCGCGGGGCTTAAAACCGGCGCGGATAATCGATTCCAGGGAGTTTTCCTCGATCTTCACGATGGCCCGCTCCCGTTCAAAGCTTTCGCGGGAATCGGAGGCGTGGGCGGTGTTGACCATAACGTTGCTGCCGAATTCCCGGCGCACCGTCCCGCCCGGCGCCTTGAGGGGATCCGTGGGGCCCAGCACTTCCCGTATTCTCCCGATGGCGTTGATCCCCTCGTAGATCAGGATCATGCATTTTACGCTGCCCGGCTTGTCCTGGTCGCGGGGCAGGCAGGTATCGGGCCGTTTGCCGGACATAAAATCGATGATCCGGTAAAACTGATCCCGCGCGTATTCAATGCCCACGCTGCCGACAAGGCTCTTTTCCGCTTCCATGCTCAGGTTCAGCTTGAATTCGCGCTCAAGGATCTCCCGCGCCTTTTGGCCGAAGATCGGGGAGAGTTTTTCCTTTAGCGCCTCCTCCACGGGGCCGTAAAATTCCAGGGCCCCGGCCAGGGAAAAGCGGTGGACCTTTATGCCCACAATCCGCAGGCCCGTGCGGGAAAACATGTCGATGATCGTCCCCGGCCGCGAGGATGCGTACTGCCAGTTGTCGGGTTTGATAATCACCAGGGTCCGCTCTATTTTTTCAGGCTCCGGGTACTGCATGTTTTTGATGATGTTTTCCTGGTCTTTTAGAAATTCCGCGAACAGCGCCAGATCCCGGTCCGCCCATTCCTGGGTCCGGGGGGTAAGGACCGCAGGCTCAAAATAGCTTACCTTGTCCGGCGCGCCCGGCGCGTAGATAAGGTCCGCGTAGGTGTCCCGGATCGTTTCACCCGTAAGGGAATCAAAATCCCGGTGTTCCGGGTACAGGCGGCCGCAGATACCGGCAAGCTTTTCGCAGGGGTTTTCGCCCTGGAAGAGGAGCAGAAGGCTGCGGTGCTTCCTGCCCCCGGAGGGGGCCATGTTCTGTTCCACATAATCCGCCAGCAGCGACACGTCCAGGGGGCTCACCTCCCCCCGCAGGGAGGCGGCGAATTCCTTTACAAACGATTCGTCCGGGGCGATCATCTGGGCCCCCGCCAGTTCAAGATCCAGCCTGGAAAGCAGCCGGGCGATTACCCCCCCCGTGCGGCTTTTCGCGATGGTATAGGGAGTTACCAATACGTAAGAAAGACTCATACAAACTCCGGAAAACAGCGTGGCTTAATTCCAAAACCCCCGCCGCAGCTTTGCAGAGGGGGCGGAAAAATCTGATTATATAATAATACTACAGCCGTTGCCAGTTGAGTAGTTTTTTTTAAAGCTCTATATTGGGCTATTATGTTAAGAAAGATGCGGAACATCGGCATTATGGCCCATATCGACGCGGGAAAAACCACCACGACAGAGAGGATCCTCTACTACACCGGCAAAAGCCACCGCATCGGCGAAGTGGACGACGGCGAGGCCATTATGGACTGGATGGAGCAGGAGCAGGAACGGGGCATCACCATCCAGAGCGCCGCCACCACGGCCTGGTGGAAGGGCTGCCAGATCAACATCATCGACACCCCCGGCCATGTGGACTTTACCGCCGAGGTGGAACGGTCCCTGCGGGTGCTGGACGGGGCGGTGGCCATATTTGACGCGGTCCACGGCGTTGAGCCCCAGACCGAAACGGTCTGGCGGCAGGCGGAACGGTACCGCGTACCCTGCATAGGCTACGTCAACAAGATGGACCGGACGGGGGCCGATTTTTTCCAGGTTTTGGCGGATATACAGGCGAAGCTGGGCATCCCTACGGCCCCTGTCCAGATACCCATCGGCAAAGAGGGGGCCTTTGAAGGGGTTATCGATCTTGTCACGATGGAGGAGATCCGCTGGGACGGCCCCGAAGGGGAACGGCTTGTCCGCAATCCCGTCGGCGCGGGGCGGGAAGTCCTGGCCGCCGGATGGCGGGACAAGCTTATCGACGCGCTTTCGTCGGTTTCCGACCTGGTAACCGAGCGCTACCTGGGAGGCGGGGCGGTTGACGCGGAGCTGGTAAAACAGGAACTGCGGAAGGCGGCCCTTGGGCGCGCCCTGCTGCCCGTGCTGGCGGGGGCCTCCCGCCGGAACATGGGGGTCCAGCCCCTGATAGACGCCGTTGTCGATTACCTCCCCGCCCCGGACGAGGTGGCCCCCGCGCTGGGGCGCCATCTGAAAAAAGAGGAGGATATCCCGGTCCCCTGCGATCCCAGGGGCGCCCCCCTGGGCCTGGTGTTCAAGATTCAGAACGACCGCGAGGCGGGGAGCCTGTGCTACGTCAGGATGTACTCCGGGGTCCTAAAGCCGGGCGCCGTGGTGTACAACATCGGGAAGCGGAAGCGCGAGCGGGCCAACCGCGTCCTTAGGATGCACTCGAACAAATCCGAGCCGCTGGAAGAACTGGCCGCCGGGGACATCGGGGTAATCATCGGGCTGAAGCTGGCCCAGACCGGGGACAGCATCGGCAGCGAGGGCTGGCCGGTGATCCTGGAAAAAATGTCGTTCCCGGAGCCGGTCATTTCCATCTCCCTGGAGCCCCGGAACCTTTCCGATCGGGAAAAACTCGGCGAGGCGCTGGCCCTGCTGTCCCGCGAAGACCCCACGTTCACCACGAAGGAAAGCGAGGAAACCGGGCAGCTTATCATCTCCGGCATGGGGGAGCTGCACCTGGACGTGCTGGTAACCCGGATACAGAAGGAGTACGGCCTTCAGGCGAAGGTGGGGAACCCCCAGGTAAGCTACCGGGAATCGGTGGGCAAGACCGTCGAATGGACCGAGCGCTACTCCCGCGTCATCGCGGGGAAGGAGAACAGCGCCGAACTGTCGCTGCGGGTGGAGGGCCTGGGGCGGGGATCGGGGAACCGCTACGCCAGCGCCGTTACAAACCGGGCGGCGCCGCAGGCCGTCTACGACGCGGTAGAACGGGGGATCCGGGGGGCCTTCGATTCCGGCATCGTCCTGGGCTACCCCTGCATCGACGTGGGGGTAACGCTGACGGCCCTGAAATACTCGGAACTAACCGGGACCGAATTCGCGTTCGAAGCCTGCGCCAGCATGGGCTTTGACGAAGCCTGCCGCAGCGCGGACCCCTTCCTGCTGGAGCCCATCATGGCGGTGGACCTGGCGGCCCCCCACGAGTTCGTGGGGGACGTGATGAACCTGATAACGGCGCGGGGCGGCCAGGTACTCAGCATGGATTCCCGGACCGGGTCCGATTACGTAAAGGCCCTTGCGCCCATGTCCAGGATGTTCGGCTTTATGACCGCCCTGCGGAGCGCGACCCAGGGCCGGGCCGGGTTTACGATGGAATTTTCCCATTTCGAGAAAAAATAGGCAGAGCCCCTGACAAAGTCCTAGCCGATTCGGAACAGCTTTTTGAACAGCCCGGCAAGCCAGCGGAAGAAACGGCGGAAGGGGCCGGGGTTCCGCTGGCGGAAAATCCGCCGGGCGGCTTCGGCGGATTCTTCGGGGCTGAAATTCCGGCGCTGCAGATTCTCCTCCGCCTCGTATTCGAGCGGGGAAAGCCCCTCCGGAATATCGGCGATTACCGCGCCGATATTCCGCCAGCCCAGGGACTTGGCCGCCTCCAGGCGTCTGCCGCCGGCGATAAGGACGTTCTTCTTGCTGATCACGATGGGGCTTATCTGGCCGAATTTCTTCAAGCTTTCCGCCAGGGCCCCGATATCCCCCATGTCCTGGCGGACCCGTTTTTTAACAACGATGTCCTTAATGGGAACCTGCATATCCCCTCACTCAACCAGCGGGTTGAAAAAACCCGCGCCGCCGGAATCCGGGCCGGCGGGGTCCGCGCCGCCGGGGCCCCCGTCATCGGCCCACCACGCGCCGGCCCCCTCGTCCGCCTGTTCCCCGGCAAAAGGCGCCGGCCCGCCCGCAGGCCCTTCGCTGCCGGAGCCCGGCCCTTCGTCATCGGAACCCGCCCCTTCGCCGGCGGAGGTGGCCGGCCCGTCCCCGACCCCGGCGGAGCCCGGCCCGTCCCCAGCGCCCGGTTGGCCCCCGGTCTCGCTGTAGGCGGTCTCGCCGTAGGCGGTCTCAGCCCCGTTATACGCGGTTTCAACCGGGTCCGGCGCGGCCTCCGGTTCGCCCTGCGCGCCCGTAGTTTCGTACGCGGTTTCGCTGTACGCGGCTCCAACCGGGCCCGGCGCGGATTCGCCTGAGCCCCGCGAATCCCAGAAATACCCGCCGTCGTCCCCGTCCAGCAGGCTGTTCCCCCCGGAGGCCCCGGAACGGGGAGGGTACCCCGAATATCCCGAATATCCGGTATACCCTGAATAAGCGGCGGAACCCCGGCCCCCCGCAGCCCGTTCGGGCACAAGGCCGGGGGGCAGGACCGGCAGGGCCAGGGATTCCAGCAGGGCTTCGCCGTTTATCGCCAGCGCGCTGGTCCGCACAAAGTCCGGGCGGTTCAGGCTTGAACGGATGGTCCCGCCGTGGATATTGCAGTACTCCGAAGGCTGGGTCCCCTCCAAAAAGGGCAGCGTAACTTCGCCCTCGTTACAGGACGCGGTTTTAAGGAGCCCCGACTTGGCGCAGACCGTTACGTCGATCACCCCGGTGGCGGGCCGCACGAATTCCCGGTAGGCCAGCCCCTGGTGGATCTCCCGCATGTAGTCCGCCCACACGGGGCCGGCCAGGGTCGATCCGGTCAGATTCACCCCCAGCGAATTCCCCGGCTTGTCAAAACCGAACCAGACGGCGGTGGTGTAGTAGGGGGAAAAGCCCACGGTCCAGGCGTCGGACCAGTTCTGGGGGGTCCCGGTCTTGCCCGCCATGGGCATACGGAAGCTTTTGCCGTTTTCGTCCTTGAACGTGAATTTGGAGCCCCAGGCAGAAGGGTTGTACAGGGTCCCCGTTTCCACCGTTTTTTTAAGCATGCTGGTCATCACGTAGGCGTTCTGGGGGCTTATCACCTGGATAGATTCCCCCATAAGGCGCTGCTGCATCCGCAGCTCCCGCTCCGGGTCCAGGACCACCTGCCCGTTCCGGTTTTCCACGGAACGTATGGCGATGGGGGTAACGGAACGGCCCTGGTTGGCGAAAACCGCGAAGGCCCGGGCCATCCGCAGGGGCGAAGTGGAGATAATGCCCAGGCCCAGGGGGTAGACGCGGGGGAATGTCGACTGGATCCGCCCCGGATCGGTAATGTCCAGCAGCGCCGCCGCCCGGCTGATGGCGGCGTCAAAGCCGATAGCGTCCAGCACCCGCAGGGAGGGGACGTTCATGGACTGGGCCAGGGCTTCGTAGAGAAGCACCGAGCCCTTCCACTCGCCCCGGAAATTCAGCGGGATATAGGGGGTGCCGTCCTCGTTATGAAACACGATGGGCACGTCGTAGATAAGCGACGCGGGGTTAAATTTGCGGGAATCGATGGCCGCCGCGTAGTACAGCGGCTTGAACGAGGAACCAGGCTGGATATTCCCCTGGGTGGCCCGGATAAGCTGGTTGGCTTCGTCGTATGTGGAGCCCCCGATAATGGCGGTGATGTATCCGGTTTCGTTCTCGATGGTGACAAGCGCCCCTTCCACCACGTTCTGCTCCGTAGAGACTTTCAAATCCCCGAACGCGGAACTGGTAAGGGTTTTAAGATCCTGGATGCCGAAGACCATGGCCGCCATATCCGCCACGGGGTTCAGCACCTTGGTGTACCTGTTCATGGCCTGCTGCCGGTGCCGGGATTCGCCTGAGGCGTGGATGGCGTCCAGATCGAAGCACAGGGAAAGAAGCTCGACAACGGGGGTGTAGGTGTTGATGGCCTGCAGGCTGTTGCTGGTGTTGGACCGCTGGTACTCCCGGTTGGCCTTTTCCAGGCCCTGCTGCATGTACCGGGCCGCCGCCTCCTGGTGCCCCAGGTCCAGCGTGGTACGGACCGTATACCCGTCCCGGTAGTAGTCCATCGTCCCGTACATCATGTCTTCCAGTTCCCGGCGCACGTACTCGCTGAACCAGGGGGCGGCGTCCTCCCGGTCGTAATAGGCCGCGATTGAGGCCCGGGTGTAATCGTAGCCGCCCCAGTACTCCTGGAACGAGGCGTCCGCCTCCTCCTGGGTGGCGTACCCCAGCTCGATCATCTTGCTGAGTACCGAAAGCTGCCGGTCCATGGCCTCGTTGGGGTTGTTAAGGGGGTTGTAGCGGGACGGGTTCGACAACTGGACCACCAGAAGGGCCGCCTCCGCCAGGCTGATCTCGCGGGCGCTGTGGCCGAAGAAGTACTGGCTCGCCGCCTCCACCCCGTAGGTGCCGGGCCCCATGATCATGTAGTTCAGGTATATTTCCAGAATCTCGTTCTTGGTGTAGCGCCGCTCCATCTGGAAGGCCCACCAGAGTTCGCGGATCTTCCGGGACAGGGTCATTTCGGTCCGGTCGGTGTAGAGGGTCCCGGCTACCTGCTGGGTAATGGTGGAGCCGCCGCCCCAGTTCTTGCCGAGGAGCCGCCCCACCGCCGCCCGCGAAATGCCCCGGATGCTGAAGCCCCGGTGGTTGTAAAAATCGGGGTCTTCCCGGGCCAGCACCGCGTAAATAAGGTGCCGGGGCAGCTCGCTCAGCGAAACGAGTTCCCGCTTTTCGTCCGCGGCGAACTCGGTAATAAGGGTTCCGTGTACGTCAAGAATCTTGGTCGGCAGGGCCGGGTTAAATTCCTGGAAATTTTCCAGATTCATAACGTTGGTGGTTTCCGCCAGGGACAGGCCCAGGCCGATACCGATTACCACGGCGACAAGGATCGTTAAAACTGCAAGAAAGCGGATCAGTATAGCGGAAAATATCGAAGCCCTGCCCCCCGCGCCCATGCCTTAAGCCTACGGGGGGCCGAATTCTTTGTCAAGTAAGCGCGCGCGGGGCCGGCGCATGTTGGCTATAACAATGTTACCACAGGCGGGAAAAAACAGGGGGCAAAACGCCTGTACCGGGCACGCTTGCTTTGCGCCAGGCGGTTCCCACGGTTCCCTGCGGCTCAGACAGCGCAAAGCTTCGGTCAAGTGCCCGCCCCAGGCGTTTTACCCCTGCTCTTTACAGCCTGCCCCTATAGTCAGTATGCGCCGGCCCTGCCGCTGGATAAGGGCTAGGCGTACTTGGGAACGTAAAACAACGCATGAAAAGTGTGAAGCGGCCTTGATTTTGTCACCGGCCAAGTAGTAATCCCGGGGCCGGCGCATGTAACACGGCCAATATCCGCCGGGGCGCTTAAAAAAAAGGGACAAAAAAAGCCGGCCGCGTAACCGCGACCGGCATGCCCTTGAGGCATATCGGAGATATAGTGATTTGGGAGGGGAACTATAGGTCCGACAGTTACAATATCGACAGTTACCCCCAATCCTTTAGCGGTTTAACGAATAACCGCGGCTTCGCGGCGAAAAATTGTAAGGCCGTCATTCCGCCTCCGCTACGTCCAGGTCCACGGTTATGGCTATGCGGTAGGTTTTCCCCCGGCGGACCTGGATATTCCTGGCGATGCTGTAGTCGCTTACCTGGAACCGGATCTCGCGGATCCCCGGCTCCGCCGGAACCGGGCCCCGCGTCCCCTCCAGCTCCAGGCCGTCAATAAAAATACGCGCCTGTTCCGGCGCCTCGAAGAACAGCAGCGGGGCGGGATCCTGCAGGGCTATGTCCAGATCCAAAACCCGCGCCCGTTCCACGCGGAACAGCCGGTTCTCGCTCAGGTAATCATCTGAAAGGACCAGGAGCCGGTGCTCCCCCTCTTTCAAGAGGATGTCCACGGGCGTTTCGACCGCCTGATCGTCAATCAGAACGGCAAAGGGCCGGTCCGGCAGGTGTTCGGGGTAGTGGAACCGGACCCGCAACGCCCCCTCGTCCCCCAGGATGGGCCGGGCGGAAATCTGAAAGGCCATGTTCTCCAGGCCCGCCGCGCCGGGGACAAGCCGGACCAGGACGGGGAACGATTCGGGGGGGATGTGGCCGGGAAGCACCAGGGCGTAGGGGCTGGTTTCCAGGTCGTGGACGGCGCGCAGGGGTATCTGGTAGACGGTCCGCAGCTTCCCCGGCAGGGCGCCGTAAAAGAAAGGGCGGACCGGGGGGGCGGCCGCCTCCGGGACGGCCGGGGCCGCCAAGACGGCCAGGACGGAGGGATCGGCGGGGGGCTCCAGGCCCGCATAGACCAAAACGGCAAGGCCGCCCTGGGACGAAAGCCATTCCGGGGGGGCGGTACATTCCAGCTCTATACCCCGGAAAAAACGCCAGTCCTCCCCCAGAACGATCAGCGCGGCGCCGTTGTAGGGAACGGAAACGCGGGGCTGCGCCCCCCGGGAAAGCTCCAGAACGCCGGGGGCCGGAAGATCTTCGGCATAGCCCAGCGAAACCCCGGCGGCAAACACGGCAAGCAGGACAAGCTTAGGTCCGGCCTTCGCCTTCCGCCTTGGCCCCGCAGGTTTTTCAAAACGCCCCGGGACTGTTCCGAAAACAGGATTTTTTGAACTCACGGCCCCTCAGTTAAACAAATACTTCCCCGGATCCTGGGCTTTGCCGTTCCTCCTCAGCTCAAAATGAAGGTGGGGGCCCGTAGACTGGCCCGTGGATCCGACTTTGCCTATAACACTACCGGATCGGAGTTCCTGGCGCAAGGCCACGCCGATTTTCGACAGGTGGCCGTAGAGGCTTGCCCAGTCGTCCCCGTGTTTGATGATGACGTAGTTCCCGTATACCGGATCCGAGCCGGTCTCGGTCACCACCCCCGCCTCCGCGGCGAACACGTCGGTCCCCTCCGGCGCGGCCAGATCCAGCCCCTCGTGGATACGGAAACGCCCCGTTACCGGGTTTATCCGGGGCCCGTAACTGCTGGTTACCGTAAAATCGCGCAGGGGGAAGCGGAAACCCCGGTTCAGGAAAAAGATCCGCTCCGTGGGGCTGTAATCGTCGCCGGGGAAGAAGTAAAAAAGCCCGCCGCCCAGCCGCATCGCCACCCCCCCGCCCCGGGACGCGCGGGCGGCGGCCATAAGCCGTTCAAGGCCCGAATCCGGCTCCGCCGGGACGAAGATCCCCGGCATCGAGGGGAGGAGCAGCTCCCCGGCGGGGGGAAGGGCGGCCTGGGCCAGCCGGTTGAGCGTGGCCA
>JAISMQ010000141.1 GCA_031276685.1 Treponema sp.
GGCTGGAACACGTAGGACCGGATCTGGTTCCCCCAGGAAATGTCCTTTTTTTCCTGGGCGAATTTCTCGTGTTCCCGTTCCTTTTCCTGCCGGTAATACTCGTAGAGCCGGGCTTTGAGCATGCTCATGGCGATCTGGCGGTTCTTGATCTGGCTCCGCTCGTTCTGGCAGGCCACCACGATGCCCGTGGGCAGGTGCGTAAAGCGGACTGCGGAATCGGTTTTGTTTACGTGCTGGCCCCCGGCCCCCCCGGAACGGTAGGTGTCCACGCGGAGGTCCTCCGGCCGGATATCCACCTCGACCGTGTCGTCGATCACCGGGAACACGTAGACGCTGGCAAAACTGGTGTGGCGCCGGGCTTTGGCGTCGAAGGGGGAGCTCCTCACCAGCCGGTGTACCCCGCATTCACCCTTGAGGTACCCGTAGGCGTATCCACCGTCGATCCGGCAGGTTGCGGATTTGATCCCGCCTTCGGCTTCCAGCCGGTCAAGTTCTTCCACGGCAAAGCCCCTCCGTTCCGCCCAGCGCAGGTACATCCGGTACAGCATCTGCGACCAGTCGCAGGACTCCGTCCCGCCGGCGCCCGAATGGATGGTGAGGAAACAGCCGTTCCGGTCAACCTCCCCCCCCATCAGCTCGTAGATATTCTGTTTTTCGTAGCGGGCGGCGATGTCCCGCCATTCCGCCTCGATACCCGGCGCCTCCCCCTCGTCCCCCGCTTCCAGGGCCAAATCGTAGAGGGCCTTCAGATCCTCGATTCCGGCGTACAGGGCCTTCCAGGGCTCGTAGCGGCTTTTAAGGCTCTTGAGTTCCCCCATGGCCTGTTCCGCCGCCCCCTGGTTGCTCCAAAACCCGCTTTCCGCGGATCTGGCCTCTATGTCCGCGATACGCTCGGCAATGGGCTTCCGCCCCTCCGGCGCCTGGTCAAAGACGCCTCCATATTTGCCCGATCTTGTCCCGCAGTTCCCCGATGGGCGCGCCCAGTTCTGATAACATCATAAAAACTCCTTGGGATCCTGTGCGTGGGTGTTCCCAAAACCGGCTCCCGTCTCTAAAAGTCTACGAAAAAACAGGTAAACTGTAAACGGGCCCCGCGCCGATACTGTATACGATGAAGAAGGAAACGCCGCCGGCAGTTTGCCGGGCTTCGCGCATCGGGCCCCGCACGCGCGACAGGCTCCTGGGGCTTGTCCTGTTCCTTTCGGCCCTCGCCGCGCCCGGCGCCCAGAACGCCGAAATTCCCGGGACCGTAGTTACCGGCATCGAGGCGCTGACGAGGAACAGCCTGGTCCGCCTTACCTGGAAAGATTCCCCGGAAGCCCGGGGCCCGGTGTACATCTACAGGTCCTCCGCCCCCTTCCCGCGCCTTGTCCCCGGTACCGCCGCCGATCCCGCGTTCGGCGCGCCGAAACCTATCGAAGTGCCCTACGGGGCGGAATCCTACATCGACGACGCGGGGGGCCCCGGCCGGGTGTACTACTTTATCGCCGCCAGCGACGATTCCGAAAACCGCTACCTGACGGCCCTGCCCTCCGTGAACACGCTGGGCGTGGATGTCGCGGAAAGCCCCGGCCTCGCGGCCCCGGCCCTGGAAACCGCGGGCCCCGGCGGCATCTCCGGACTGGAGATCCGCCCCGAAGGGGACGCCGTGGTGATCCGCTACCGCGCGAGCCGGAGCGGGAACACCGTGCTGTACCGCAGCGTCCAGCCCATCACCCGTACCGCCGACCTCCTCAGCGCGGTGATCGTCCAGGCCGGGCTCGATCCCCCGGTCACCGATTACCCGGTACCGGGAATACCCTATTACTACGCGGTCATCTTCGAGGACGAACTGTCGCGGGGCAACGTGGGCATCTACCCGGGCTTTAACGCCACGGTACACCCGGTGGAAATTACGGCGGACCGTGTGGGCCTGCCCCGGGCTGCCGAACTCAGGTCCATGCCCCTGCCCCTTATATCCCTGAACTACGCGGTGCCGGGGATCGACAATTTTTCCGAGCTTCGCAACCCCATCCCCCTGCGCCTTGCCACGACCAAAGCCCTGGGAACCCTGCGCCGCAGCGCCCCCGGCCCCGGCCCCGCCCGGACGAGCCGGGCCTTTAACCAGGACATGGATACCGACGATTACGGCGTTTCCGCCGAAAACAGGGCCCTGCGGGCCATCGTCCAGGGGCCCTTTTCCCGTGGCGATTGGGAAACGGCCCGCGCCGAACTGGGCCGCTACCTCTCCATCCACCACAGCCGGGTTGCGGAAACCCGCGCCCGGTTTTACCTGGGCCAGTCCCTGTACTTCCTGGAAGCCTACCGCGAAGCCTTTTACGAATTCCTCCTTATCCGGGACTACTACCCGGTAGAGGCGGGCGAATGGCTCGAAGCCTGCCTGGCGGTGCTGGTAAGTTAGCCCCAAAATCTGGACAAAATTTCCCTCTGCGCGGTACATTAAAAACAGGGGGCGCTTATGGGAGACATGGCGGAAAACACGGCCCGGGAGCCGCAGCGGGGCCTGTCCTTTGACGATGTCTGGGCCGCGCTGATGGAGTCGAGGGAACAGCAAAAAGAGCAGCAAAAAGAAACCGAACGGGTATTAAAGGAATCCCGTGAGG
>JAISMQ010000093.1 GCA_031276685.1 Treponema sp.
CAAAGGCGCACAAAGGATACATCAAGCGCCGATTCTTCTTTCCTTCTTCGACTTCTGCAAATGTGATTCGCATCTTGGTGGTTAAAAATTGTCCCCGGCGGTCCCGTCTCCATACGCCGTCGCATAATCCGATTTGATCCTGATAGCCTGGGTGTAGTCCGCTATGGCCCGGTCGTAGTCCTTTATCTTGTTGTACGCCCAGCCACGATTGAAATACGCCGACTTATAATCCGGGTTGAGCCTGATAGCCTGGGTGTACTCCGCTATTGCCGTTGCATAGTCGCCCCGGGAACGGAATGTTTCGCCCCTGTCGTAGTAGCTTTTGGCATCCCGTGCCGGGGCGGGGGCTGGCGAGGGCGCAGGCTGCACCGGGGCAGGTGTTGGCTTTGGCGCGGGCTGTACTGTGACAGGGCTTGGCTTTGGCGCGGGTTGTACCGTGGCTGGGGCTGGTTTTGGCGCGGGCTGCACCGTGGCGGGTGTTGGCTTTGGTACGGGCTGTGGAGCGGGCGCGGGCTGCACCGGAGCAGGCGTTGGCTGCACCGCGACGGCGGGCCTGCCGCCCAGGTAGGCGGTCTCAAAATACTGCGAATATATCGCCGGTATCTGTTTGCCGCCGCTTGCCTGGCGCACGTCCGCGCCGGTTTTGTCAAAGATATCCCGAACCGAGAGGCCGGGGGTTTGCAGGTTGGCAAGCAGATGGGTCGTGAAGAGGCCGTTCCTGCCGGAAGGGTTGTCATCCGCCGTGCTCCCGGCGCTGGTGGCGTACACGATGATGCTGTCCGCAGGCTGGTCGCTGACCACCTGCAGGCCCCGGCTGCCGCTCCGCTTCCAGCTAAAGGGGTTGTCCCGGCAGGCATCCAGCACCACGATGTTGAGGACGTTCCCCGCGTCGTTCAGTTCGCCCAGCACGGCCTGCATGGAGACCGCCTTCTGGCGCAGAAAATTCTCGCTCTGGATGTTCGCGTCCACGGGGATCAAATAGTTCTCGCCCCCGGACTGCACCGCGTGGCCCGCGTAAAAGAAAAAACCGTAGCAGTTCCGCTCGGCGGAGAGGCGGCCCCGCAGGCGCGTGGCCGCGCTTTCCATCTGATCCAGTGCGCCGTTGACCACCAGATCCACCGTAAAGCCCAGGCCTTCCAGCGCCGCCTTCATGTCCCTGGCATCGTTCACCGGGTTGTTGAGCCTGGTCACATTCGCGTAGGCCCCGTTGCCGATTACCAGGGCGTACTTCTGCCGGCCGGTATCCGCCGCTCCCGGCGCGGCGTTTTGTGGGGCCTGCTGGCTTTCCTGGGCGGGGGCGGCAGACTTTGTTTCCGTCCCGCCCCGGGAAAAACGATTGCAAAACGTCAGCGGCAACACCGCAAACAACAGGAGCACCGCGCGGAGCGGCATCCGGAAAGCAGACCTTGTCCTGCCTGAATGAACCATTGGCGATTCCATCTGACTTGCCCTCCATTTCATGGTACTGCTATGTATATCCGCACCTTATGGTAACAGGCCGCAGCCCGCCCGTCAATCCTGCGCATTGCCCAGAACGATCCATGCCGTTATATTACGGTAGAATAATTACACGAGAAGCTCATCATTGTTACCGGGAAAACCCGACACCGGTAAGAAAGTAACAGAAAAACTGCGGGGCGGGGGAAAACGCCGCGTCCTTGCGGCTGTATCTTGAAAAATACCCGGCCGGTTAACCGGGTAGAACCGGACAGTTTGCGAGGTAGAAAAACTCGCTTGCCCGGCCGGTTCTGAAACCCCTTTAATTGTCAAGCATACAGTTTGTCCAGCCGGATCAGATCCACCGCGTAGATCTGTACCGCTTTCAGGAGATCCTCTATGGCGGCGGCTTCGTTGGCCGCGTGGGCGGATCCAAACGGCTCCGGCGGAGGGGTGCCCGCCCCGAAGGGGACGGATCGGGGAAAGAACTTGGCGTGGGTTCCTCCCCCGCTGGTGGCGGGGGGCTTGAGCTTGTCTCCCAGGAACTGTTTCCCCGTTTCAAAGAGTATCTTTACCGGCGGGCTGTCCGGCGGGTCGTAGCGGGAAGGGCTGGTGCGGATGTTTTCCACCGTAAAACCCTTGGCCTTTCCCAGGGCTTCCAGTCTTGGGATCAGGCTGGCAGGATCGGTACGGATAGCCACCCGGGAGTCGAAATTCTGGATCAGCTTCCCCCCCTCAAAACTGATAAGGCCGCCGACATGGGTGGTTTTTCCCGAAATGTCGTCTTCCGAGGCAATATCCAGGCCCGCGCCGTAGTAATCGGAAAAGGCTTCGGCGATACATTTCACCGCCTCGTAGGCCCTGCCCTCCAGCAGCTTCGCGTCGGTGACGATTTGGGCCAGTTTCTGGATGGCGTTTACCGATCCTTCGGGCCGCGCCGCGTGGCTCGCCAGCCCCCGGGCTTCCACTTTCACCGCCCCGTCTTCCCCGGATACCGCCGCGTCCTTCCCGCCCAGAGCCGCCCGCACCCGGGCCAGTTCCGCCTTGAGTACGATAAAGGCGTAGTCGGGCACGGCGTTCCTTGCCACGCCCCCGCGGAAGTCCAGGATCCCCGAATCCGGGCCGGTGTCAAAGACCAGATCCGCCGAAAGCCCTCCCTTCTCGCCTATGTTTACCGAAAACCCGCCGTCGGCGACAATGGTAAAGTCGGGGAAGCTGCTGTGGGTCTTGAGGTAATGCTTCACATCTTGCATGCCGCTTTCCTCGTTGGCGCCCCAGATAAGCCGGACCGAATGGCTTAACCCGGCATCCAGATCCCGCAGGGCCCGCAGCGCGTAAAGCGCCGCCACCGAAGGCCCCTTGTCGTCCCCCGAACCCCGGCCGACAACGTAGCCGTCCACGACCTTGGCCTTGTAAGGCTCGTAAGTCCAGCCGTTTCCCTCGGGCACCACATCGACATGGCTGATAATGCCCAGTTCCTTGTCGGTCCGGCCTTTCAGGATAAAACTG
>JAISMQ010000094.1 GCA_031276685.1 Treponema sp.
AGGGGAAGGGGTGGGGGGCGCCGAAGTACCGGGGATCCTGTAGTTTGGCGATGATCTGCTCCGCCTTGTCGTCGTTGGGTATCTCCGCCAGCAGGGGCCAGTAGCCGCCGATGGTCTTAACGGGGAGACGCTGTTCGTTCTTGTCGATGTCGTAATAAAAGCCGTCCTCGCCGCTCCACATCAGCGTGTTGATCCGGGCTTTTAGGGAAAAGTACTGCTTTTTGTACTGGAAGCTGGATTCTTTGTCGTTCAGGATATCCGCCAGGGCGGACATGTAAAGCACGTTGATGGCCATCATCGTGTTAAAATCCAGCGGGTAAGCCGCCTCTTCCCGCGGGGAGTTCAGCATCCCCGTTACGGAAAGGGGCACGTGGTACAGGCCGTTGGGCATTTTGAAGGTCCGGTCTATCCAGGCGGTATAGCGGTGCAGGATGGGCAGGACATCCTTTACCCGCTTTTTGTTCGCCGACTTGTGGTACAGGTTGAATTCGGCCCAGGCGAAGAGGGGGACCCCCAGGCCTTCCGGATTCTCCCAGCCGTTTACCGGCTGTCCGGTTTCGATGTTGTAGGCGCAGCGGATCGCCCCGCTGGGCTCCTGGCGGCTGTAGAACATATCCAGGGTGGGGTGGGCCTGGTAGATCCGGGTGGAGTAGACCAAAAAAAAGGAGGAGAAGATGGCGTCGAGCTGCTGGACTACGGGGCTGCCGGGGTAGGAAAAAAAATGATCGTCCGCCGCGCTTTGCTCGCCGCCCCCGTTCCAAAAGTCCTGTATCCAGGCCCAGGTTTTGTCGTAAATATCGACAAAATCCTGGTCATAGAAGTGAATTTTGGGGAAATCCCTCTTGGTCACTCTGTTTTATCTCCTTTGGAAAAATACAACCCATCGAGACTACTCTATTACAGATTACGTTGCAAGTTACCCTATTATACAATTTGACGGCCAAATTTGCCATTATTTTTTTACACGGGCCTGCGATAACCGGCGGGGCTGCCGGGCCGTTACCCGGTTGAAGGCGGCGCGGAGCCCAGGTAGACCTTGATATGCTCCACTGCGGTCCGGTGCTTTACCTTGAGGGCCAGAATCCGCTCCTGGGGGTGGTAGGCCCAGCCGGAAGAATCGTAGCGTTCAAAGTTGGGGTCCGATCTCCAATCCATCCCGTAAAACTGCAGCCGGTAAAAGGGGCCGATCCCCCGGATAAGCGCGTAGTGGCTTTCCCCCGCGGGGAAGCTTATGGCGATATCCAGGACCTGGCCTTCCCGGGTCAGCCGGATATCCGGGGAGGCGGTCCAGGCCCACAGGCCGGAATCCGGCGGGCCGACGGCGAGGGCCTTGGGGCGGTAGTCGCCGATGCCGAGGAGCCGGTAGAGCCGCGCCGCGCTGATGTAGGCGCGGGTTTCGGCGGGAAGGACTTCCCGGTTGTTTATGATCAGGGCGGAGACTACCCTCCCCTCCCCGTCTTCCAGGGACAGCACGGAAAGGACCAGGGAGCGCCCTACGGCCCCCCACTGTTCCTGGCCTGCGGCGTCCCCCCAGTCGGCCAGGGCCTTCCCCAGCCGCAGGTTCAGCTCCGTGTCGGCCTGGTCTTCCTCAAAGGCCAGGACCAGACCCCCGGTGTAACGTTCCCCCGGAAGCACGCGCCTTAAAACCCGGGAAAGGGCGTCCTGCTGCCGAGCGGCGAGGGTATCGGCAAAATTTTCCAGGGCCCGGGGCCGGTGCCTAAGCAGGTCCGCCTGGGCCTCCAGCAGCCCCGGAAGCTGGGCCAGGGTCGGGGAATCCACGGCGCGGACCAGGGCAATCCCCCGGTTCAGCAGATCCTCGTGGCCCCGGACGCGCAGAAATTCAAAGACATGATCGTCCAGGAAAAGATCGGGGGAAGATCGTTCGAGGCTGTCCGCGATCCGGGCCAGTTGTTCGGCCTCCACCGCCGCCAGGCCCCGGTAGGCGGTGGCCATGCCGCCGAGGTACACGGACGATTCGTATGCCTGCCGGGACCCGGAGGTAAAAACCCGCGACGCCGACGAAAGGGCCCCCTTAAAGGCGCCCCGGAGCAGGGCCTCCCCCCCGTAGGCAATGACCATGTCTTCCTCGTTACGGGAGGGGACAAGCCGGCCCCAGATGGCGTAGTTTTTATCGGCCCAGCGGGCCAGGGCGGCGCGGTAGGTTTCGGCCTGTCCCGCTTCTTCCAGGATGTAATCTTCGGCCCGCCATTCCCGCCGCTCCCCGGCCAGGCCGTAGGAAACAGGCGGCCCGCCCCGCGGCACAACTACCGCGCCACGGCTTTCCGGGGCGGCGCGGCTGAACTGGTAGTCGCGGCCTTCAAAAACAACGAGGAAGCGGCCGGGCTCCGCGTCCTGCAGGCGGGAATTTTTAAGGGGCCGGTAGGGAATTTCCAAACCCGTGAACAGGTCCCCGTCAAAGTTCCCGGATATCTTCAGTTCCGCCCCTTCCCCTTCGGTGGTAAAAAAAATGTCCGCGCCGCCGGAAAGGTAGAACCGGACCCCCGCGTCTTCGACCGCCATGTACTGGGGAAAACAGGCGTGGCGGCCGCCCTCCCCGTCCAGCAGGTACAGGCCGCCCTCCGGCGAGGGGCTGCCGGGAAGGGGGAATTCAAGGCCGCCGTAGGCGACGCCGGAGTCCCCGCTTAGGGGGGAAGCCCCCGCGTAGGGGACAGTCTCCCCCTCTTCGGGAACGCGGTAGCGGCCCTCCACCTGCATGTCAAACACGCGCAGGGAAAAGGCGCCGTTTTTTGTGAACTGCAAACTTACAAGCGCCGCAAATATCAGAACGTAAAGCCCCAGGAAACCGAAAAAGCGGGCACAAACGGATTGTCTCACCAATACATTTTAGCAGTTTTTCCGATGACACTTCAACGCGGGAAATTTGACTATGCGCGGAGAAGAACTATACTTTGCCGTATGATCGATGTGGAGCCCAATTCAAAGCAGCGCCTGCTCAGAACGATTCTGGACCGCTTCGCCATCTACGGGGACCTGGAAAGCGCCGTTCCTTTTGGGAAGGGGCATATCAACGATACCTTCGTCTCGACCTGGAACCAGGGGG
>JAISMQ010000214.1 GCA_031276685.1 Treponema sp.
TGGAGGCCATGGACATCCAGCTTGGCAGGCTCCGCAAGGCGGTGGACGCCGCCGGGGGGATCATGCTGATCACCGCGGACCACGGCAACAGCGACGACATGTACGAGCATGACAAAAAGACCGGCGCCGTGTCCCTGAAAACCGACGGCAGTCCCAAGGCCAAGACCAGCCACAGCCTGAACCCCGTGCCCTGCGTCATCTACGACCCCGCCCGTAAGGGCGAATACCCCGCCGATCCGGGCGAAGGGTCCCTGAACGGGGGCCTGGGGATCAGCTCCATCGCCGCCACCTGCATCAGGCTTCTGGGCTACCTGCCTCCCGCTGACTACGACACGGCGATCATTAAGTAAACGCACCGTGCGGAAACCGGCTTGCCTGCGCGGCGCAGGCATGGTAAAATTACGCAATGTTACCGCAGCATAACAGGTTCCTGATCATACTTAACCCGGTAGCGGGAAAGGGCAGGGCCATAAAAGAATACCCCAAAATTGACCGCTTTTTGAAAGCGAGGAAGGCCGACTACGAAATCGTCCTGACCACGGGCCCCGGCCACGCGCTGGAGATCGCGAAGAACAGCGCCGCCGGCAACGGGACCATCGTTGTCGCGGCCGGGGGGGACGGTACCAACAACGAAGTGATCAACGGCCTTCTAAGCCGCGCAGACCCCCCGCCGGAACCGCCCGTCCTTGGCATTATCCCCCTGGGAAGGGGGAACGACTTTGCCTATTCCGCCCGGATTCCGGCGAACCTTGACCAGGCGCTGGAGATCCTTATCAGAAAAACGATCTGCCCCCTTGACGCGGGCCTGATTACCGGGGGGTATTTTCCGGAGGGGCGCTACTTTGTCAACGGCGTGGGCATTGGGTTTGATACCAAGGTCGGTTTTGAGGCGGCCAAGATGAAGTCCATCCACAGCGCCCTGTCCTACGCGCTGGGGGCCCTTATCACCCTTGCCCGCTTTGAGGATCCCCCCCTTGTGGAAATCGGCTACGACGGGGCAAGCATGACCCTTCCGGCGGCCATCGTATCGGTGGTAAACGGCCGGCGCATGGGGGGCATGTTTTTCATGGGGCCCAACGCGATTATCAACGACGGGCTGCTGGACATCTGCACGGTCAGGCAGCCCGCCGCCCGGCGGCGGCTTGTCAAAATCTTCTTCCACTACCTCAAGG
Organism: Treponema sp.; assembly: GCA_031276685.1. Taxonomy (GTDB): domain Bacteria; phylum Spirochaetota; class Spirochaetia; order Treponematales; family Breznakiellaceae; genus JAISFT01. Next base: position 1,173 of record JAISMQ010000214.1, read on the forward strand.
GTACCCAGGCCGAATGCGGGGAAACCGTTATGGGCCGGGGGCTTTGTTTTCACCTTAAAGCCCTGAAGGGGGGGATGGCGGCCCACTGTGACGGCGAAACCGTCTGCGAGGACGGAAAGGAGCTGGGCATACGCTGCCTGCCGGGGGCGCTCAGGCTGATAGGGAACTTGGGCGATTCATGAATCTGCGACGGGCCGTAGTAAACACCATCCTAAAAGCGCTGCTGGACACCCTGTGTGAAATAGACGCCACGGAATTTGTAGAGGCCCTGCGATCCCCCGGCTGCGGAACGGGGAATCGCCTTCCGGACGACAGCGGCGCCTGCGCGGGAGGGACAGGCGGCGGCTTCCCGGCGGGGCCGATGATCCTCGCGGTAAACCACATCAACTTTCTGGAAGTCCCCATCCTGGTTACCCACAGCTACCCCCTGCTCCTTACGGGGCTGGTAAAATCGGAAACCTGGAAGAACCCCGTCATGGCCTTCCTGTTCGACACCTACAAGGCCATCCCCATTAACCGGAACGGATCCTACCTGCAGACCTTCCGGAACGTCAGGGAGGCCATAGAAAAGGGCTTTTTTGTCTGCATCGCCCCCGAAGGCAGCCGGAGCAAGAACGGGATCCTCCGGAGGGGGAAAGCCGGGATCGTGCAACTGGCCCTGATCACCGGCGCGCCGGTACTTCCGGTGGTCCACTTCGGGGGGGAGAAGCTCTGGGATAACCTGCGGCATTTCAGGCGGACCCCGTTCCGCTTCCGCGTGGGGCGGCCCTTCCGTTTTAAGTACGAGGGGCGGCCCGACCGGGCGGCCCGGGAGATCATGCTGACGGAGCTGATGGGCCAGATGGCGGCCCTGCTGCCCGAACAAATGCGGGGGGTCTACGCGGAGCAGGCCCGGCGGGACTGCAGGTACCTCGAATTCCTCTAGGCGCGGCCGCATGGCAGTCCACCTTTTTGACGTAGATTATACGCTGCTGCGGAGATCCAGCTCCTGGTATTTTCTGCAGGAAGCCCTGAAACGGGGCGTGATCGGATTCCGGCAGATCCGGCAGCTTCCCCTGGACTGGCTGCGCTACAAAACCGGGCGGGCGCGCCAGGATTTTATCGAGATCGCCGTCAAGCGCCTGGCGGGGATCGACCGCCGGGTCCTGGAAGAACTGGCGCGGGCCTGCTTCGAGGGCAGGGCCAGGGCCAATCTCTACCGGGAGGGCGTCCGCCTTATCGGCGGGATACGCCGCCGGGGGGAGGCGGTCTTCCTGGCCAGTTCCTCCCTGCGGACCCTGCTGGATCCCCTGGAACGCTTCCTCGCCGTTGACGGGACCATCGCCAGCGCCCTGGAATTTTCGGGCGGAAAAACCACGGGCCGCCTTGACGGCAAGGCCCTGTTCGGGCCCAACAAGCTGGAGGCCGTCCGGGAATGGCTTGAACAGCGGGCCGCCGATCCTGAGGACCTGTGCTTTTACTCCGATTCCTACACGGACCTGCCCCTGCTGGAATTCTCGGGCCGCCCGGTAGCGGTCAACCCGGACCGCTTCCTGCTGCGGGAAGCCCGCCGCCGCCGCTGGCAGATCCTCCGCTGGCGGGAGACCCTGGGGGCAGGCGGATCAGCCCCGTACTCGGTTTAGCAGGGCGCGGATCCAGCCGCCGGCGGATCAGGCCGGGGGCTCACGGTCCCCAGCAGCTCTATGCGGGATTTTACGTATTCCAGGCGGTCCCGGTTCAGGACGCCCCGGCGACAGGGCGTTCCGGGCAGTTCCTCCACGTCGTAAGAACCCCGGCTGATAAAGTGCTTTTCCTCCCCCCGTTTGAACCAGTACACCAGGGCGATGGTCTGGGAATCCAGCTCAATGGCGTTGATGCCCTTGCGGCCGATGGCGGAGCCGGAATTAAAAAGGCAGGGCACGGGCAGTTCGTCCCCGTACAGGCTTTGGCGCAGCACGTGGCGCCGCTCGGCGCGGCCCAGCTTTCCCAGTTCCTGCCGCAGAACCCCGACCTCCCGCGCAATCCGTTCCCGCTCCGCCCCCCGGGACGTGGGGTAGTCCCGGCAGAGCCGCTCAATCTCAAACTTGATATAGTCAAAACGGCCCAGGGAGGCGAAAAGGGCCCGGTGCGTGTGCCCGATAATCGAGATACAGTTGTTCTCAAGGGAAAACGCATAGGCCTTTTTCTCCACGGAAAAACGCCGGTAGGGGCTGCGGGCGCTGGAAATATTCCTGATCCCGAACGGTTTAAGAACGTAGCGCAGGCTTGCCCCCACCACGTGGTTGTAATCGGTGTAGATTCGGGAAGCCTGGTGGCCGTGGTACACGTAGATGGGCAGGGACCCGGCCTCTATCCGCAGCACCTGGTACAGATCGTAGGGGTAGTTTTCCTCGAAGAGCAGGGCCTCGTCGTGGTTCCCCACGATCTTGTAGAGACGGTTCTCCGCGGCGAAGCGGTCAAAGATCGAGTAGATGGGGCCCCAGTTTTCCCTGATGTGGGCCAGCCGGTAACGCTGTAGTTCTTCTATGTCGCCGTTCAGCACCAGGTACCAGCCCCGCGCCAGGTAGTACTGTTCCAGCAGCGCAAGGATCAATTCCCTGTTGGGGGCCAGGTCGTCCCTCCGGCCGATGCCCATGTGAAAATCGCTGATGATAAGGATCCTGCGATCCGAATTTGAAATATCCAGCGCCGCCGCAGGATTAACAAGGGGGTCTACCATGTCGGAGAAAAAAGAGCCGCCTTTCAATTTTGAATGTCCCGGACGCAATTTTCTATTCGGCAAAGATCGATTCCAGCGTGACGCCAAGGCCGGGGAATATTTCCGCCTCCGCGACAGAGGCGGCCCCATTGACCCGGCCCGCAACCCTGTCCCCCTGAAAACAATAGGCATGCACGGTTTTCTCCTCCGGGGAAACAAGCCAATACTCCCGTACCGCCGCCCTCCGGTACAGATCGAATTTCCGCATCATCTCTATCGCCGTGTTGGACGGCGACAGTATTTCTACCACAAGATCCGGGGCGCCCCGGCAGCCTTCGGGGCCCTGTTTTTGCCCGCCGCAGACCACGGACAGATCCGGCTGGACCACCGTGCCGTCACCCCCGTCAGCGCGGTAAAAGGGCCGCACATCGTAGGGGGCCGGGTAAACCTTGCAGGGCTTCCCCCTGAAAAAACCGTAAAAGGCCGCCGCCAGGGCAAGCAGTATTTCCTGGTGCCGGGCGCCGGGGGCGGACATGGCATAGGGAACCCCGTCGATCAGTTCGTAGCGTTCCCCCTCTTTCAGATCCCAGGCGCGGTAGTCCGCATAGGTAAGGTACTGCTCGTCCCGCAGTACCGCGCTGTCCGCCATCGTCAAGGCCTCCTGTTCCAGTATAGGGGGAAGCCCCCAGGAGGGCAAGGCAAGGGTCACAGGGCCAGCGCATATACCTTGGCGATGCTGCCACAGGGGAAAGGCCGTGCTAACCCCCCAGTTGCTTTACCGTTTCCGCAAAGCGCCGGG